>VGCB01000498.1 GCA_016870235.1 Actinomycetota bacterium
GACAACCTGGTCGTCTCCCAGATCGCGCGCGAGGGCTATGGCGTCCAGCGTGTGATCGCCCGCGTCAACGACCCTCGCAACCAGGTGCACTTCGACCTCCTCGGGATCGCCCAGACGATCTCCGCGACGGCGAGCATCCTCGGCCTCGTTGAGCACGAGATGCCCGAGCACGGGCTCGTGCGCCTCTTCGACTTCCGCCGCGAGGGGCTCGAGCTCGTCGAGGTGCCGATCGCCGCCGATGCGCCCTGTCGCGGCAAGCGCGTCGCGGCACTCGCGCTTCCCGACGGGGTTCGTCTCGTGGCCGTGATCCGGCAGGGACGCCCGGAGGTCGCGAGCGACAGGACAGTCATCAGGCCGGGCGACCAGGTGCTCGCAATCCTCGCTCCCGGCTACGAGGACGCGCTCCGGCGTGCGCTTCTCGGCTGAGCGTGGTCAACGTCGCCAGTACCGCCGGCTCAGCAGGACGAAGACGGGGATCAGCTCGAGCCGGCCGAGCCACATGAGGACGGTCATCGTCGCGGTCGAGACGTCGCTGAAGGACTCGAACGACCCCATCGGGCCGGCCGGGCTCAATCCCGGCCCGACGTTCCCGAGCGTCGTCGCCGTGACAGCGAGCACGTTGATCGGCCGCATCTCCGGCCCCTGCAGCGCCGTGTCGAGCGCGATCACGCCGCTCCCGATGACGAACGTGCCCACGTAGAGGAGGATGAACGAGACCGCGGCGCGCACCGTGCGCTCGTCGATCACACGGCCGTTCAGCCGGATCGGCTCGACCAGCTCGCGATGGACGCTGCGGCGCACCTCCCGGCGGAGCACGCGGGCGAGCAGGAGATGACGGACGACCTTGATGCTGCCGGCGGTCGAGATCGCCGAGCCGCCGACGAACATCAGCGCCACGAGGGTCATCAGCGGGAGCGTCGACCAGCCGCTGAAGTCGACGCTGGCGAAGCCGGTCGTGGTCATGATCGACACCGCCTGGAACGTCCCGTGCCGGATCGCGTCCGCATGGCCCGCGATGTCCTCCTTCCAGAGGACGGCGATGAGGATCGCCGAGCCCAGGACAGCGGCGAGGAGGTAGACGCGAAGCTCCTCGTCGCGTATCGCCACACGCGGCTGGCGCCGGACGGTCGCTCGCCAGATCAGCGCGAAGTTGATGCCGGCGATGATCATGAACGCGGTGAGCGCCCACTCGGTCGCAGGGCCGAAGGCCTCGATCGACCGCGCCTTCGGCGAGAACCCGCCGGTCGGCATCGTCGAGAACGCGTGCGCGAACGCGTGAAACGGGGTCATCGCCTCGTCGAGGCCCGACCAGCCGATCGCGAGAAGGAGCACGACAAGCGCGGCGGTGAGGCCGACGTAGAGCGCCCACAGCCGCCGTGCGGTCGAGCGGATGCGCGTCGCGAAGTCCTCCACTTCCGGCCCCGGCAGCTCGCTCTCGAGCAGCTGCCGTCCGCCCACGCGGAGCCGTGGGAGAACGGCGAGGGCGAGCACGATGATGCCCATCCCGCCGAGCCACTGCGTGAGCTGCCGCCACATCGCCATCGACCGGTCGAGCCCCTCGATGTCCGTCAGGATCGACGCCCCGGTCGTCGTGAACCCGGACATCGCCTCGAAGAGCGCGTCGAGCGGGCGGTCGAGCTGCGCGTCTCCCGAGAGCAGATACGGGAGCGCGCCGAAGGCGGCGGCGAGGAGCCAGGTGACGGCGACCACGAGATACCCCTCCCTGAAGCCGACGCGTGTCTCACGGCCTCGGCCGATCTGCGCGAGCCCGCGCCCGACGGCAGCGGCGATCGCGGTCGCGCCGAGGAACGGCCACGGCGACTCGCCGTAGCCGAGCGCGATCGCGGCCGGGACGATCGCCGAGACCGAGAGGTACATGAGCAGCGTGCCGGCGACGCCGATCGCGCCGGCGAGCTCGATCCCGAGCCGTCCCCGACGTCCCGGTCGCGTGCGTGCGTCGCTCACCGGCGCCAGTACGTCCGGGTGAAGAGGACGAGGACGGGAAGGATCTCGAGGCGGCCCAGCCACATCAGCGCCGACATCACGATCGTCGACACGTCGCTGAACGACTCGTACGAGGCCATCGGCCCGGCTGGGCCTGACGCGGGGCCGACGTTGCCGAGCGTGGACGCCGCGGTCGAGAACGCGTCGAGCGCCGTGAGGGTCGGCCCGTCGAAGGAGGCGTCGAGCGCGATGATCCCCGTGCCGGCGACGAAGAGGCCGAGGTACAGGAGGACGAACACGATCGCGGCCCGGACGACGTCGTTCTCGACCGGGCTCCTGTTGAAGCGGACGGCACGGACGCTCTCGGGGTGGACTGCGAGCCGGAGCTCGCGCTTGAGCGAGCGGGCGACGATGACGTGCCGGAGCAGCTTGACCGAGCCGGTCGTCGAGCCGGCGGCGCCGCCGAAGAACATGAGCGCGACGATCGTCATCAGCGCCAGCGTCGGCCAGCCTGCGAAGTCGACGGTGGCGAAGCCGGTGCCCGTCATCAGCGCCACCGCCTGGAAGACCCCGTGCCTGAGCGGGTTGTCGCTGCCGGAGAGATCCTCCGTCGCCAGCTCCACGACGAGGAGCCCGGCGGCTGCCGCGAGGACGACGGCGTACAGCTGAAGCTCGTCGTCACGCAGGAGCGCGCGGATGCGCCCCCGCAAGAG
>VGCB01000499.1 GCA_016870235.1 Actinomycetota bacterium
CCGGCGCGGAGCTGGTCGCCTCGGGCCTGCACGTTTGCGAGGAGATCGCCGTCGACGGCGTCGACGACCGCGCAGGCGGCAGCGGCGGCGACCGGGTTGCCGCCGAACGTCGACCCGTGGTCGCCGGGGCCGAGGCAGCCCGCGGCGCGGCCGGTGGCGAGCAGCGCGCCGATCGGCAGCCCGTTCCCGAGCCCCTTGGCCATCGTCACCAGGTCGGGGGCGAGGTCCTCCTGCTCGAAGGCGAAGAACGTGCCGGTGCGGCCGACGCCGGTCTGGACCTCGTCGACGACGAGGAGCGCGCCCACCTCCCGCGCCAGCTCCGCCGCCGCCTGCGCGAAGCCGCTCTCGAGCGGGATCACGCCGCCCTCGCCGAGCACCGGCTCGATCATGATCGCGGCGACGTCGGCCCCGGTGCCGCCGGCGACGGCCGCCTCGAGCGACTCGACGTCGTTCGGGGTCGCGAAGCGCACGCCGGGGACAAGCGGGCCGAAGCCCTCCCACTTGGACGGCTGGCCGGTCGCCGAGAGCGCGCCGAGCGTCCGGCCGTGGAAGCCGCCCTCGAGCGCGACGATCCCGGCTCGCCCGGTGGCCTTCCGTGCGGCCTTGATCGCCGCCTCGTTCGCCTCCGCGCCCGAGTTGCAGAAGAACGCCTGCCCGCCGCCGAGCCTGGCCGTGAGCCGTGCCGCGAGCTCGAGCATCGGCTCCGTCCAGTAGAGGTTCGAGACGTGCCAGAGGCGGTCGAGCTGCGCGCGGGCTGCTGCGGTGACGGCCGGGTGGACGTGGCCGAGGCCGACGACCGCGATCCCGGTGCAGAAGTCGAGGTAATCGCGTCCGGCGTCGTCCCACACCCGCGTGCCCTCGCCGCGGACGAAGGTGACGTCGGCGCGGGCGTACGTCGGCAGGATCGTGTCCCGGAGGCCCGCCGAGGCGCTCATGCGACCACCGCCGTGGCGCCGATCTCCGCGGTGACGCCGCCCCGCGCCGCGCGAACGGCGGCGACGAGCTTCGGCACGATCCCGCCCTCGAAGCTCCCGTCGGCGAGCATCCGGTCGGCGTCGGCGGCGGCGATCCGCGGCGCGACGGCACCGTCGACGAGAACCCCCGGCACATCGGTCACGAACAGGATCCGGTCGGCGCCGACCCCGACAGCGAGGGCCGCGGCCATCTCGTCGGCGTTCACGTTCAGCGGGCCCTCGGCGAGCGGCGCCACGACGGGAACGCGCCCGTTCGCGAGCGCTTCCAGCACCTCGCCGGGCGCGGTGGGCTCGGGGTCGCCGACGAGGCCGAGCGCCTGCATCTGCGTCGCTCGGAGCCCGATCTCGTCGCCGGCAAGCCCGACGGCATCGTCGACGACGCCGCACACCTCTGCGTTCACGGCGAGCAGTGACGCACGGACGACATCGAGCACCTCCTCGGTCGTCACACGCCGTCCCTCGACGAACCGCGGCTCGATGCCTCGCCGTTCCATCTCCGCCGTGATCTGCGGCCCCGCTCCGTGGACCACGACCACCTCGTGACCCGCCGCCCGCAACACGTTCGCCTGGACTGCCTCCTCCGCGGCCACCCGCCCGCCGAGCTTCAACACGATGCGACTCAAGACTCTCCAATCCAGAACACCATCAGTAGACGTAGGTGGGCGGCGCGAAGCGCCGCCCACCTACGTCGTGTACTCCGCGTTGATGCGGACGTAGTCGTAGGTGAGGTCCGAGGCGAGGTACGACGCTGCCCCGGAGCCGAGGCCGAGGTCGAGGTCGACACGGCACGCGGCGCCCTCGAGCACCGGCTTCTCGCCCGTCGGAGCGCCGGCCGCGTAGACGGCGACGCCGTCGAACGCGAGCGAGACCTTCTCGGGGTCGAGCTGGGCGAAGCCGCCGTTGCACGGCGCCGAGCCGGCGGCGCCGAGGACGCGGCCCCAGTTGGGGTCGCGTCCGAACGCGGCCGTCTTCACGAGCGGCGAGGTCGCGATGCGCCGCGCGATCGCCTCGGCCTCTGCGTCGGTGGCGGCGCCGGTGACGCCGATCTCGAGCACGACGGTCGCTCCTTCGCCGTCCGCGACGAGCTTGCGGGCGAGGTCGGCGCACACCTCGTGGAGCGCCTCCGCGAACGAGGCGTCGGTCTCGGCGCTTCGCTCGAGCCCGGAGGCGCCGTTCGCGAGCAGCAGGACGGCGTCGTTCGTCGACGTGTCGCCGTCGACCGAGATGCGGTTGAAGGTCGCGTCGACGACGGGCCGCAGGAAGCCGTCGACCTCGGCGGCGACGAGCGGGTAGTCGGTCGTGACGACGACGAGCATGGTCGCGAGGCACGGGTGGATCATCCCGGCGCCCTTCGCCATCCCGCCGACCGTGAAGCCGTCGCGAGCGGCGATGGCGGACTTCGGGAAGGAGTCGGTGGTCATGATCGCCGTCGCCGCCTCGTCGCCCCCGCCGGACGAGAGCGCGGCAGCTGCGGCAACGACTCCCGTGCGGAGCTTCTCCATCGGCAGGCGCGTGCCGATCACGCCCGTCGACATCACCACGATCTCGTCGGCGGAGAGCCCGAGCGCGGCGGCGGCGGCGGCAGCCGTCTGCTCGGCGTCGGCCTCGCCGCCCGCGCCCGTGGCCGCGTTGGCGACGCCGGCGTTGATCACGACCGCCTGCGGC
>VGCB01000500.1 GCA_016870235.1 Actinomycetota bacterium
GACGGTGACGCCGGCGACGGTGCCGCCGACGGGGCCCGAGAGCAGCGTCTGGATCGGCTTCGATCGGGCGACCCGGGCCGTCATCACGCCGCCGTTCGACTGCATCACGCGCAGCGGGCGGCGGAGGCCGCGGGTCTCGAGCTCCGTCTCCAGGCGCTCGAGGTACATGCCGACGATGGGCGCGATGTACGCGGAGGTCACGGTGGTGCTCGTCCGCTCGTACTCGCGCCATTCGGGCGCGACGGCGTGCGACGCGACGATCGTCAGCGCCGGAGCATCCTCGGCGAGGATGCGCGCCGTCTCCACCTCGTGGTGAGGGCTCACGTATGCATGGAGGAGGACGATCGCGACGGCGTCGTAGCCTTCGCGCAGCCGTCGGGCGAGCTCCCGCACCTCCTCGGCCCGCAAGGGCCGGAGCACCGAGCCGTCCGCGGCCAGGCGCTCGTCGAGCTCGTAGACGTCGCGTCGCCGCGTCAGCGGGGCCGGCGGCCGGTAGCAGACGTCGTACATGGCCGGGCGGTTCGCCCGCCCGATCTCGTAGACGTCGCGGAACCCCTTCGTCGTCACGAGCGCGACGCGCACGCCCCGCCGCTCGAGGAAAGCGTTCAGCCCGGCGGTCGTGCCGTGCACGAAGAGGTCGACGTCGGTCAGGTCGACGCCGAGCCCGCCGATCGCGGAAAGGACGCCCGCGGAGAGGTCGCCGGGGGTCGACAGCGCCTTCGCCGTGCGCTCCGTCCCGTCGGCCGCGATCGCCACGGCGTCCGTGAACGTCCCTCCGATGTCGACCGCGATCCGGTGCTTCACGTGCTCCTCTCGGTGTTCGCAGCACGTTCGTCCGGACGCTCTGCGAACGCCCGGAGGGGCTGGATACTAGAACAAGAGCCCCGGATCGGACGGTTCACCCTTGCTAGCGTGCTGCAGACCGACCCGAAGGGACGTGAGATGAGCGAAGACGCGGTTGTCCTCTACACGCTGAACACCGACGCACGGACGCCGACCTGACAGGAGTGCTGCCGCGTGAGGGAGTTTCTCTCCGACCTCGAGATCCCGTTCGACGACCGCAACATCCGCCAGAGTGAGACCGCCCGTGCGGAGCTCGCGGCACGGACGGACGCGCTCGTCGTCCCGCAGCTCTTCTGGCGCGACCGGCACGTCGTCGGCTTCGATCCCGAGGCGCTCGAGGAGATGGCCCGGGCCTACCGGGCCTTTGCATGACCCGTCCGCCCGGGAACTCCCTCGACGCCGACCAGGGCGAACGGGTGATCGGCGTGATCGGCGCCGCGATCGCCGCCGACGGCGCGATCGCCGACGAGCTGGAGGCGCTTCTCGCGCGCATCCACGAGGAGATCGCGTTCAACCGGGCCAAGGGCGAGGCGCCCTACCGGCTGGGGATGCACGACGGGCTCCGGTTCGCGGAGGAGGCGGTGGCAGACATCCTCCGCCGCCACGGACGTGAAGTCGCCTCGACCGACCGGCCCGGCGCCGCGTAGACCGACCGGCAGACGCAGTGCGCGGCCGCCTGCCGGCTGGACACGTGGATACTTTATCTGTTTGTATTGCGTCCACCCGGGCGGCCTGTTAGCCTGCCCGCGAGCCCTACACCATGCGCAACCGGATTGCGGTCGACATCGGCGGGACGTTCACCGATCTCGTTCTCGAGACGGCTGCCGGGCAGGTCTCGACGGCCAAGGAGCTGACGACGCCGGGCCGGCTCGTCGACGGAGTCGTCGACGCCGTGCGCACATCCGGCGCCGTCCCGGACGAGGTGTCGCTCTTCGTGCACGGGACGACGGCCGGCCTCAACGCGCTCCTGACCCGGACCGGCTCCCGGGTGGCGCTCGTGACGACGCGCGGGTTCCGCGACGCCTATCTGATCGGGCGCGGGCACCGGCCCGAGATGTACGATCTCCACTACCGCAAGCCCCCGCGGCTGCTCGAGCGCGACGCGATCTTCGAGGTCGACGAGCGGCTGGCGGCCGACGGGTCGGTGCGGGCGCCGGTCGACGAAGGCTCCGTGCGCGCCGCGGCGGCGGCGATCGCCGCCGGCGGCTTCGAGGCGGTCGCCGTCTGTCTCCTCCACGCCTACGCGAACCCGGCCCACGAGGAGCGCGTGTCCGAGCTGCTCGGCGCCGCGCTCGACGTCCCGATCGTCGCGAGCCACGGCATCGCCCCGGAATGGCGGGAGTACGAGCGCACCTCGACGACCGTCATGTCCGCGTACATCACGCCGATCCTCTCGGCCTACGTGGCCGAGGTCGAGGGCGCGCTCCGCGACGAGGGCCTCCGCGTGCCCGTCTACATCACGGAGTCGAACGGCGGCGTCATGACCGCGGGAGTGGCGGCGCAGAAGGCCGTGCTGACGCTCTTCTCCGGCCCCGTCGGCGGCGTCATCGGCGCCCGGGCGGCCGGTGCGGATCTCGGCTACGCCGACCTGATCGGCGTCGACGTGGGAGGGACGTCGTTCGACGTCAGCCTCGTCCGCGGCGGCGAGGCGACCCTGCAGGCCGAGTTCGAGCTCGAGGGCTTGCCGGTGCTGGCGCCGGCGGTCGAGGTGCACACGATCGGCGCGGGCGGCGGCAGCCTCATCCGCGAGGTCGGCGGCGCGCTGCGGGTGGGGCCGGAGTCGGCCGGAGCCGATC
>VGCB01000501.1 GCA_016870235.1 Actinomycetota bacterium
CGGGCATCCGCGACGTCAGCGCCGGGCGGGGTGGGACGCCGCACCCGCTGGGGCGCCGCCCTTCGCGATCGGGAGCTCGCCGGCCTGGGTCACCCCGCGGACGATACAGCGACGGCGACCGGATGACCGGCGGACGACGGACGATCGCCGAGCCTCTACGATCGTCTGATCTCCGGGCCGGCCTCCGATCTTCCCGAGCACGTGGCGCGGAACCGCGCCGCCTGGGACGGCTGGGCGCACGAGTACGTGGAGGCGGCGGAGCGGAACTGGGCGGCGAGCGAGCCGACGTGGGGGATCTGGGGCCTCTCCGAGTCGCTCTGCGGGATGATCCCGGCGGACGTCGCCGGAATGGACACCGTCGAGCTCGGCTGCGGTACCGCGTACGTCTCCGCCTGGCTCGCGCGCCGGGGAGCGCGGCCCGTCGGGATCGACAACTCCGAGGCGCAGCTCGCGACCGCCGGGCGCCTCCAGGCCGAGCACGGGATCTCCTTCCCGCTGCATCACGGCAACGCCGAGGCGACGCCCTTCGCGGACGCGAGCTTCGACCTCGCGATCTCCGAGTACGGCGCCTCGATCTGGTGCGACCCCTACCGCTGGATCCCCGAGGCAGCCCGCCTCCTCCGCCCGGGAGGACGGCTCCACTTCCTCGTGAACTCGCCGCTGCTGATGCTCTTCGCCGAGGACGACGACGGTATCTCCGCCGGCGAGACGCTCCTGCGCGCGTACTTCGGCATGCACCGGTTCGAGTGGCCGGGCGACGACTCGGTCGAGTTCCACCTGCCGCACGGCGAGATGATCCGCTTGCTGCGTGACTGCGGCTTCGAGATCGAGGCGCTCGTGGAGCTGCAGGCGCCCCAGGGAGCGGCCACCCGCTTCCCCTTCGTGACGGCCGAGTGGGCGCACCGCTGGCCGAGCGAGGAGATCTGGCGGGCGGTCAAGCGCGCCTGATGGAGCCGCTGCTCCTCGCCTCCACCTCGCCGCAGCGGCGAGCGATCCTCGCGCAGCTGCGGATCCCGTTCGAGGTCGTGGCGCCCGAGTACGTCGAGGAGGATCCGCCCGACGCCGACCCGATTGCGCTCGTCCGCTTGCACGCCGAGGAGAAGGCGCGGTCGGCGCACGCCGACGGGCGGATCACGCTCGGCGTCGACACCACCGTGCACCTGTTCGGGCGCGTCTACGGCAAGCCCGACGACCGGGCGGACGCGGCGCGCATCCTCGGTGACCTCTCGGGCCGTGTCCACGAGGTCGTCTCCGGCGTCTGCCTCCTCGGGCCGGGCTTCGGCGTCGTCGACCACGTGGTCACGGAGGTCGAGTTCCGGGTGCTGACCGACCTCGACGTGGAGACCTATCTGGAGAGCGGAGAGTGGGAGGGACGGGCCGGCGGCTACGCGATCCAGGGGCTCGGGGCCCGCCTCGTCGCCTCGGTCACGGGCGACTACCTCAACGTCGTCGGGCTGCCGGCCGCGCTCCTGCTGGAGCTGCTCGAGCTGCACTCGCCCGAGCTCCTTCTCCTCACGGGCTGAGCGGCGGCTCCGTCGTCGGCCGTCCGCGCCGGAGCCGTCCGGTCGCGAACGCGACGCCCGTGATCACGACTGCGAAGCCGGCGAGGTTCCGCCACGTGACCGCCTCGTCGAGGAGCACGGCGCCGTAGAGGATTGCGAAGGCGGGGATCAGGTACGCGGCGAGGATGCCGTTCGACGCGCCCGCGCCCGCGACGATCCAGTAGAAGAGGACGAAGCCGAGGCCCGTGACGGCGACGCCAAGCCCGACCACCGAACCGACCACCTTCCAGTCGCCGCCGCGCGGCGGGTCGACGACGTCGAAGGGGACGAGCACGACGGCTGCGATCGCGGTCAGCGCGAAGGTCGTCACCATCGGGTCGACGGCCCCGAGCCAGCGGCCGACGAGCACGGTCGAGAGCGCGAATGCGATCGAGCCGACGACGACGGCGCCGGCGGAGACGACCGAGGCGCTCGGCTGGGCGCCGACGAGGAGCGCGACGCCGCCGAAGCCGACGAGCAGCCCGACGAGCCGCCATCCGGTCATCACGTCGTGGCGGGCGACGACCAGGGAGAGGAGCGCCGCGAAGAGCGGGGCGGAGGCGGAGATGATCGCCGTCGTCCCCGACTCGAGCTCGTTCTGCGCCCACGCCGTGAACCCCGGTGCGACCGCCGAGCCGAGTAGCGAGACCGCGACCAGTCGCAGCCAGTGCCGCCGGATCACCGCCCACACGTGGGTCGGGCCGACACGGACGAGGACGAAGGGCGCGAGCGTCACCGCTCCCACCGCCATGCGCAGCCCGACCAGCGTCGTCGCGGACATCTCCTGCACGGCGACGCGGTTGAAGAGGAAGCCCGAGGCCCAGATGCCGGAGAGGACGGCCAGCCCGACGAGGTACCTGGCCGGCATCAGTCGGGGTGCGCTCTCGCCATCGTCGATCACTACCACACTCCCGGCGGGCATCGCGGCGGCAGGGGCGGCTCGACATCCCGCCGCCGAACAGCCTGCAAAACGCGCGCAGACGGGTAGAGTGGGACCCCTGATGGCATGGTTCCGCTCCATGACCGGGTTCGGCGGGCGCGACATGGCCGTCGATCTCGGCACCGCGAACACCCTCGTGTACGTGCGCGGCCG
>VGCB01000502.1 GCA_016870235.1 Actinomycetota bacterium
TGCCGTCCGGGGCCCTCGCGGTGGCGGCCGTGCCGCCGCCCACCGCGGCGCGCGACGATCGCGCGGCGGCCTCCTTCCTCCTCACGTTCCGGAACTCGCCGGAGATGCGCCTCGTGCGCGCGTTCGACGACGCCTCGTCGTCGCCGGCGCGGCCGTTCCTCGACGCTTCGCTCGCGCTCGGAATCCGCGCGAACGCGGAGGGATGGAACTCCCGCGGCGTCGCGATCGACGACACGCGCCGCGCCCGGTGCGAGGCCGACTGCGCCGGGGCCGACGCGTGCCTCGCGGACTGCGCCGAGCAGGGCGTCGACGTGTTCGTCGCCAACCGGAGCCCGGCGACGCTCCTGGTCGGGACCACGCCGGGCTCCGCGGAGGGGGTGTCCACGGACGATCTCCCCCGCTTCTTCGACGCGGTTCCCGTGGCGCTCGGCGCGTCGCGGGTGGTGATCGGCGACGTCATCGGGCTCGATGGTCGCCCCGCCCGTCGCGTGTTCGTCGTGTGCTTCGACTCGCGACAGATCTTCGTCTACGACCCGCGCGCTCACCGGGTCGAGTCCGTGATCCGCACGGGTCGCGGACCGCAGGCGCTCGCCGTGGACGACATCCACGGCCACGGGTACGTGGCGCACTTCACGGACTCCTATCTCGGCGTGGTGGACCTCGATCAGCGCAGCCCCACCTACGGCGAGATGGTCCTGACCATCGGACAGCCCACCCCCCCGCGCGCGTCCAAATGAACGGATCGATCCGCATCCCCTGGAGGCTCGGCTGGGTCGGGGCGCTCGCGACCCTCGCCGCGGCCTGCTCGCAGAAGAATCCGGGGGTGGTCCTGCGCTCGCTGGAGTCGAGCGGCGAGGTGTCGTTCGTCTGCCTGGGCCGCGACGGGAGCCCCCGCGACGTCGCGGCCTGTCCCGACGTCGATCCTGTCGACGGGGAAGCTCGCGAGCTCTTCGCCCTGCTCACGCAGCCGTTCCGCGGCGAGGTCGCGGTCGTGAGTCTCACCGGCGGCCGGGTCGTCGACGCAGAGCCTTCGATCCCGGGGTATGGCTTCCTCCCGGTCGGAGCAGATCCGGTGAGCCTTGCCTCGACCCCGGGCTCGACGGCGAGCTTCGTCGGGGTGGCGGAGGTCGGACGCGAGGGGATCTTCGCGCTCCCGTCCTCCTGCATCCTGGGGCGGGAAGAGGACGCGCCGTTGCTCGGCATCGACTCCTGGCCGGCGTGCCGGCTCCCGTCGGCACCCGGCGAGCTCGCCGTGCTGATCGATCCCGCCGTGGATCACGATGGCGATGCCGCGACACCGCCGCTCGTGCGGTCGCGCTGCGATGCCACGGACCGGGTGCCCGCCGAGTCGCTCGCGTCCCCGGCGGGCCTCCGGGACCGTTGCCCGGCCGATCTCTCCGGGGGGGAGGAGCCGCCCGGTCGGCAGAAGCTCCTGGCGACGCTGCCGGACCGCGGCGCGGTCGTCGTGATCGACGCGCAGGAGCTCCTCGATCGGGAACCGGGGAGCTTCGATCCCTGCCCGATCGAGCGGTACCTGCCCCTCGCCGTCGACCTGCCGGCGGTCCCCGTCCCCCAGTCGGTTCCGGACGAGCTCCGGGTCCCTGGCTGCGGCGAGCCGGGCGGCGCGTCCGCGGCGCCGGGGCGCTACCTCGCGCGGCCCGCCGGCGTCGCTCTCCTCGACGATGCCGCCACCGGCGAGCACCACGCGTACGTCGCCGACCTCGAGGCGCCGGTCATTCACTCCCTGTCCACCCGGGACCCCTGCGCGATCGCGGAGGAACCTCCGCTGCTTCCGACCTCCTTCGCGGATCCGGACCGGGCGGTCACGACGCGCAGCATCGCCGTGAGCCCCCAGACCCACGACGGCCGGCGGTTCGTGTACGCCGTCGACCCGCGCGGTGGTGGCAGCGTCATGGTCTTCGACGTGACGCCGGGACGGAGCGAGCGCACGCCGCTCGTCCGTGCGCGGTCCCGCGGACAGCCGTTCGAGCCGCCGGACCGGATCGCGTTCGACGCCCCCGCACAGGACGTCACGTTCGTGCTGCGTGACACCGCGGTGGCCGATCCGGACACCGGTGTCGCGCGCTCGGCGGTGCTCTGCGACCCCGCGCCGTCGCTCCCGCCGGAGTCGCCCGGCGCGCTCGTCCGCCCGTCGGGCGACTTCGGCAGCGGTCCTCGCCCGGGGGATCTCCGCGGGATCTTCGCGTTCGTGGCGCTCGACAGCGGCCAGCTCGCCACCATCGACGTCGACGACTGGGACGCGGCGTGTCGCCGCCCGGTCGCGGCGAACCCCGCGGCGGCGGAGGATTCGCGCGGGTGTGCCGGGGATCCGGACGTCGGGGAGTTCGTCGACGCCGACCGGAACGCGACCGTCACGGGCGAGGAGAGCTGTCAGATCGTGCAGCCGCACCGGGCGCGCGCCGCGAGCGTTTTCCTTGGCGAGCCGTCGATTGGCGGCCGGGCGCCGTCGCTCCGTACGCGCCCGAAGGTGGTGTCCAGCTCGGGGCGTACGCTCCCCACCGACGGCTCGGAGGAGGGGCGTCGGAGCCCCCGGCTCCTGGGGGTCGCGCCGTCCGCCAACGAGCCCGCCCGGCTCTACGTCGGCACCACCCTGCTCGAGGCGGCAGGGGAGA
>VGCB01000503.1 GCA_016870235.1 Actinomycetota bacterium
TCCGCCGACGCCAGCCGCCGGAGGCGATCGGGGGAGAGCTCGGCGCAGAGGACGGCCGACGCCGCCGGCCCGCGCTCGCCGTAGCGCACCCCGGCGGCCCGAAAGGTCGGGCTCGCCGCCCAGCCCGCCTCGCCGAGCTCGTACAGCTCCTGCTCCTCGACGAAGAGCCCGGCCCGGGCGAACAGGCGATTCCAGCCGCGGACGTCCTCCTGGCGGAACCAGCCGTAGTCGCCGGGCTCCCCGAGCGGAACCGTGACGAGCAGCGAGCCGCCGGGCCGGAGCACGCGCCGCAGCTCGCGAAGCGCGTCGGCCCGGCCGGCGCCGTCGTCGCGTCCCCGCTCGTAGCCGTAGACGGCGTTGTCGGCGCCGATGTGCTCGAGCGTGGAGACGAGCAGCACCTGCTCGAACTCCGCGTCGCCGAACGGAAGCGAGCGGACGTCGGCCTCGACCGTCTCCATTCCCGGCACCTCCGCCGTCGCCAGGTCGACCCCGACGAGCCGGTCGAGCCCCAGCCGCATGAGCGCCGCGACGTACACGGGCTCGGCGAAGGCGTACCCGACCTCGAGCACCGCACCGCGCCGAGCCCTGCTCAGCACCCAGGGGATCTCTACCACCCGCTCGTCGGTCGCAGGCGGCCCCGTCAGCAGGCGCGGCCGCTCTCCGCGCTCCCTGGCGGCGAGAGCGAGCGCGATCGCGTCGTCGAGCACCCGGATCCGGTCGAGCTCGGGAGCGGCGGCGAGCTCGTGCAGGAGCGTCGCGCGGGACAGCGTCCCGTCCGCCAGCTTCGCGAGCGCCCGCTCGCGCGCCTCCGCCTCCGGCGCCCGCCGCAGGACGAGCCCGAAGACGAGATCGACGTACTCCTCGTCGGACGGCTCCGCGACACGGAGCTCGGCCTGGAGCCGGGGATCCATGGCCGGGATCGTAGAGGGGATCGCGCCCCGATCCCGCGCGTCCTACGCCTCCGGCGCCTGGAGCTCCTGCTGCCGCTGCTTTCGCTTCAACCGCACGGTCGCGAACAACAGCACGCCGATCAGGATGATGACGCCGATCACGACCTTGATCGCGTTCCCGCGCGGCTCGTCGAACGCCGAGATCAGGTCGAGCGGCGGCGAGAGCAGGCACGACTCGGTCTCCGGCATGGCCCGGTCGGTGGTGAACATGACGCCCACCTCGACGTCGTCGAAGCCGGCGAGGAGCTCGTCCGACCGCGACACGAGCCGGCTCGGGGCGCGGAGGTCGATCGCCGACCCGATCCCGTCGGCGCCCTTGAGCGCCGTCTTCACGTCGAACCGGTAGAGGTAGCCGTCGTCGACCTTCCGCTCGCTGACGAGCACGCCGATGAAGGCGCCGTCGACCTCGTCGAGACGCTCGGTCACGGGCACGTTCGGACAGGAGAGCGCCGACGCCTCGGACGCCGTCGCGACCAGGACGGCGAGAGCGAGGACGAGCACGACCGCGGTGCGGGCCACGGCCGATTCCTAGCAGCCCCGACCTGTCTGCCGTCTCAGTCTGGATCCACGGATTGGCGCAGGGCGGTGCATCCTGCCAGGCCCGCCAGGCCGCTTCCCGCCTGGGTGCAACCCCTCCGAAAAGGCATGGAGCGGTTGCACCCAGGCGGTGCGCTCCGCGCGCGGGACAGGATCGACAAGGCAGAAGCATTCCCGACCTGTCCCGCGCACGTCCCGACGACCCTGGCAGGCGCGCGCAGTCGAATGATCGAGCGATCACGCCAATCGGTGGATCCAGGCTCAGCGGGTCCTAGACCTCGACGAGGATCGCGTCGCCCTGCCCGCCGCCGGAGCAGATCGCCGCGACGCCGAGGCCGCCGCCCGAGCGGCGGAGCTCGTGGATCATCGTCGTCAGGATCCGCCCGCCCGAGGCGCCGATCGGATGGCCGAGCGCGACGGCGCCGCCGTTGACGTTGACGATCTCCTCGTCGACGCCGAGCAGGCGCGTCGAGTGCCGTGCGACCGACGCGAACGCCTCGTTGATCTCGACGCGCCTGACGTCGTCGACCGTCTTGCCCGCCTTCTCGAGCACGAGCCCGGCAGCCTTCGCGGGCGTCCGCGCGAGATACGCGAACTCGTCCGCCACATACGCCTGCGAGACGATGGTAGCCAGCTCCTCGATCCGGTTCCTCCGGGCCCAGTCCTCGGAGCAGACAACGAGGCAGGAGGCGCCGTCGTTCACGCCGGGAGCGTTGCCGGCGGTCGTCGTGCCGTCCGGGTCGAACACCGGCTTCAGGGCCGCCAGCTTCTCGACCGAGGTGTCGCGGCGGATCCCCTCGTCGGCCGAGACCTCGCCGACCGGGACGATCTCGTCGTCGAACCGACCTGCGTCCTGTGCGGCCGCGGCGCGCGCGTGCGAGCGGGCGGCCCACGCGTCCTGCTCCTCCCGCGAGATCCCGAGCTGACGCGAGACGAGTGAGGCGTGCTCGACCATGTGACGCCCGTCGAAGGTCGACTCGAGCCCGTCGAAGACCATGTGGTCGAGAACCTTCCCGTGCCCGAGCCGCATCCCGAACCGCGCGCCGGGCAGCAGGTACGGCGCGTTCGACATCGACTCCATGCCCCCCCGCGACGACCACGTCATGCTCTTCCGCCCGGATCATCAAGTCG
>VGCB01000504.1 GCA_016870235.1 Actinomycetota bacterium
CGAAGCGCGACCATTCGGCGGCGACCACGAGCGCCGCTGCGAGCACGAGCAGGACGACCCACGGCCAGCTCATACTGGCATTCTACCCGGGACGCGCAAGTCGTCTCGCGCGACGGCCACCGGCGCGCGACAGTCGCAGCCCTCGAGATGGTCGTTGACGAGCCCCATCGCCTGCATGAACGCGTACACCGTGGTCGGCCCGACGTACGTCCAGCCTCGCCGCTTGAGGTCGCGCGCGAGGCGCCGAGACGTGTCGGTCTGCGCGACCGTCCGGAGCACCTCCCACGTGAACCGCGCCGGACGCTCCGCCGGCGCCGGCTCGAACTGCCACACGTAGGCGGCCAGCGATCCCTCCGCCTCGACGAGCTCGACGCAGCGTCCGGCATTGTTGATCGTCGACTCGATCTTTCCGCGATGACGAACGATCGCCGCGTCGCCGAGCAGGCGCTCGACGTCCGCGGCGCCGAACCCGGCGACGGCGCGGAAGTCGAAGCCCGCGAACGCGGCGCGGAAGCACTCGCGCTTGCGGAGGATCGTGAGCCACGAGAGCCCAGACTGAAACCCCTCCAGGCAGAGCTTCTCGAACAGGCGGACGTCGTCGACGACCGGGTACCCCCACTCCGTGTCGTGGTAGCGCCGGTACTCCCCCGGGTCGCCGCCGCTCCAGGCGCAGCGCGCCACGCCGTCCTCTCCGACGACGATCCCGTCGGGCGGCTCGCTACTCATCGCAGCGAACGGCTCCCGTTCGCGCCTCGCGATCTCGCCTCGACGTCCCGAGAACCAAGCTCCACGCTCATTTCACGTAGATCTTCATCGGCAGACCTGCGAGCGCGACGCCGCCGCCGTCCGTGACGAGCCACGTGTCCTGCATGTAGAGGCAGTCCTCGCCGTTCGCGGCGATGGCGTGGGGGTGCATCGAGATCACCATGTTCGGCTGGAGCACGGTCTCGACGCCCTCCCCGATCTTCGGGAACTCGAGCATCGTCATCCCGATCGAGTGGCCGGTGACGTGGCCCAGGTGATAGCCGCGGTCGGAGAACCCCTTCGAGACGGCGACGTGGACGTCGTGCGCGGTCGCTCCCGAGCGCATCGCGCGCTTCGCGGCCTCGTAGTACTCCTCGTACGCCTCCATCATCTTCAGCGTGTCGGCGGAGAGCGTCGTCCCCTCGGCGGCGACGGCGCGCGAGACCTCGACCCAGTGCATTCCCGGGCCCGCGACCTCGAGCGAGGGGAGCATGAAGTCGCCGAGGATCTCGTCCTTGCGCGCGATCTTGAACTCGGGCAGCGCGAGCCCGGTGCGGCCGGGCGCGGTCAGGACCATGTTCATCGTCAGCCGACCGCAGCCCTCGGTGATGAAGTACTCCTCGCAGGCGGCCATGACCTCCGCGGCGGTCTTCCCCGGCGCGTAGTGCTCGTGCCAGAGCTCCATGCCGCGCGCGTTGATCCGCACGGAGTCCTTCACCGACTCGACCTCGGCGTCGCTCTTGACGGCGCGGGCGTGGTCGAACTCGACGTCGAACGGGACGAGGTCGAGGCCGCCGAGAGCCTGGTAGTCGCGGACGGTCATGATGTAGTCGAGGCCGTAGACGCCGACCCGCCCCCACCCCGCGCCTCGCGCCTTGTCTGCGATCAGCTCGCCCGGACGGGGATGGAACACCTGCTCGATCAGCGACGTCCCGTGCTCGCCGACGTACCGCGCCTCGGACGGGAAGACGATCAGCGCGTCGCCGTCGGCCGGCAGCACCACGTACGCGTACCGGTGGACGATCTGGAACCCGGACATGTACGTGACCGAGCCCTCGAAACCGGTGTACTCGCTGCCGGAGACGATCAGCGCGTCGAGGTCGTGCTGCGCCATGGCGGCGCGGACGTTGGCGTAGCGGCGGGTCAGCTCGGCTGCGAGGTCCACGATGTCTCCACTCCCTTGATCAGTGCGGTGATGGTGTCGTTGAGCGGGGTCGGCACGGCGAGGTCGCGGCCGAAGCGGGCGATGCCGCCGTTCAGGTAGTCGATCTCGGTCAGGCGCCTCGCCTCCACGTCCTGGAGCATCGAGGCCTTGTGGTCGTACGCGACCTCGCGCTTCGCGGCGTGGTCGATCAGATCCTCGGGATCGGCGTCGAGGACGATCCCCTGCGCCGCCGCGACCGCCTTTCCCTCGTCCACGAGCCCGCTGACGAGCGCGCGCAGATCCGGGCGCTCGCAGACGCGGCCGTGCGTCAGCCCGGTGAGGGCGCCGATCGGGTTCGTCGAGGCGTTGAAGATGACCTTCCGCCATTGCGGCGGGCGGGCGTCCGCGACGGCCGTCGTCGGCATCCCGGCGCGAGTGCACGCGTCGGCGAGCCGCTCCACTGCGTCCATCGAGGCTGGCTTCGGCTCGAAGGGGCCGAAGGTGGTGTCGCCCTTGACGTCCCACTGGACGACTCCGGGCTCGAGCAGCTTCCCGGCCGGGAACGTCGTCCCGCGAATGACGCGCGCGGCGTGGACGGCGAGCGTCTCCTCGTTCCCGACGCCGTTCATGACCGAGGCGACGGCGCCGGCGGCGAACGCGTGGGCCGTCGCGGCGATCGCGGAGGCCGCGTGCATCGCCTTCGTCGCCACGATCCCGAAGTCGCACG
>VGCB01000505.1 GCA_016870235.1 Actinomycetota bacterium
CTCGGCGGGCGTGTCGTCCCCACGGCGCGCGGCTTCGGTCGCGCGAAAGAGCTCGGCCAGCGGCCCCTCACGCATGCTCGCGCGCTTGCGCGCCATGGAGCACCTCCTTGCCCAGCACCTCGCGGGCCAGCTCCCGGTACGCCTCCGCCGCGGAGCCGGTTGGATCGTAGCGCAGCACCGAGCTGCCCTTGACCGGCGCCTCGGCGTAGCGAATCGTCTTGCGGATCCGGGTCGTGAAGACGAGATCGCCGAAGTTCTCCTCCAGGATCTCGACCGCCTCACGCGAGTGGAGCGTCCGTCCGTCGAACATGGTCGCGACGATGCCCTCGACGTTGACGTCCGGGTTGAGGTTCTCCCGCACCATCGCGAGCGTGTTCTCGAGCTGGACGAGACCGCGGAGCGACAGGTACTCGCACTGGACGGGGACGATGACCCCGGTCGCCGCCACGAAGGCGTTGATCGTCAGCAAGCCGAGCGAGGGCGGCGTGTCGACGAGGATGAAGTCGTACCGCGACCGCACCTCGACGAGCGCCTTCTGCAGCGCGCGCTCGCGACCGATCAGGGAGGACAGCGCGAGCTCGGCGCCGGCGAGGTCGATCGACGCGACCGCGAGGTCGATCTCGACCCGCTCGATCACGTCGGAGATCGGGATCCGGTGCACGAGGACGTCGAACATCGACTTCTCGATCACGTCCGGGTTCATGCCCTGGCTCATCGTCAGGTTGCCCTGCGGGTCGAGGTCGATGAGGAGGACGCGGTGGCCCATCTCCTGGAGCGCAACGCCGAGGTTGAGCGTCGTCGTCGTCTTCGCGACGCCGCCCTTCTGGTTTGCCAGCACGATGATGCGCGTCGCCGCCGGGGCCGCCGAGGCGGCTGCGGGCGTGTCTGCGACCGCGGGCCACGCTGCCTCTCGCTCCGCCTCCTCGACGGCCGGAACGGCCTCGACAGGAGCCCGAGCCTCCCGGGGCCCGTCGAAGCGCCGGTCGCCGTCGCTTGCTGCCTCGCTGTCGGTCACTGCCGGCGGCTCGTCGAGCTCGAGGAGGGCGGCTGGGGCGGTCGACCGGTGGGCGGCGCCTGCGGACGGCCGCGGGAAAAGGCGTGTGAGTCCCATCGCCCGTCGACATTCACCGTCCGGGCGGCCAGTCCTTCTCGCGGCGCGCGCCGCAACATTGCGTCTCTCACTCCTCGCCGTCCCAGTAGTCGAGCTGCTCCAGGCGGCCGATCACGCCGACCCCGCGGAGCGAGACCTTCCCCGAGCGCGGGTAGAACGCGATGTCGTTCGGATCGCGCGTCCCGTAGGCGAGAACGGTGAGGCCGTCGGCTCCGGCGACGATCCCGTGCGGCCGCGTCGTCCCGGCGGGCCGGGCGACCGTCGAGCCCGCGCGGATCGCGAACCGCTCGAGCTCGCCGCCGTGGCGAGGGCTGGGCCAGAGCTCGAGCGTTCCCGCGCCGTCGAGCACGACGAAGATCTCCTCCTCGGCGCTGTGGCTGTGGGGCGGCGCCATGTACCCGCCGGGAGCGACGACGGCGCGCCGAAGGCCCGTGCGGAGCGATCCGGCGGCGCGTCCGAGGTCGCGCCAGGTGCTGCGCACGGTCGCGCGGTCGCCGCCAGAGGGCTCGACGGCGTCGACGTGCACGATTCGCGATGGCCGATCGGCGAGCGTCCCGACTGCGGGTGGGCCGGCGTCGGCCTCGCGCTTCCACGGATGGTCGTCGGGGATCCCGCGCCGCACCCATGTCGGCCCGAGCCAGGAGACGTCGGCGCGCGGGAGCAGCGTGCTGGCGGCGTAGTGGCGCTGGCCGAAGGCGAGGACGTCGAGCCCGTCGGGGCCGGCCTGCAGCGTGTGTGCGTGCTCGAGCGCGAGGTGCACGAGGCAGTCGCCGCGCCCGACCTCGTAGGCCTCCTCGGCCTCGCCGTCCCACTGCAGCGAGATCCCGGTCCCGTCGAGGACGTAGAAGATCTCCTCCTCGGAGCCCTCGAGATGCAGCGGGGTCGCCCACTTCCCCGGGTCGATCCGGATCCTCTGGACGCCGACGGTGACCGAGCTCGCTCCCGTCAGGCTCTGCCACGTTGCCGCGATGTGGCCGCGCTCGCGGCGGACCTCTTCCACCTCGTCCCAGTGCGTGATCACGCAGCGATGATGTCATGCGGGCGCAACCTCCCGCGGTCTCTCCAGGGCGTCCCGGAGCCTGTCGACCGCCTGCGAGGCGCCCTCCCCGCCCTCCACGGCCGCCCACGCCTCGGCGTCGCGGAGGAGGCAGCGCAGCTCGCCGAGCAGCTCTCTCGGGCCCGCAGCCTCCCGTCGCATCGCATCGATCCGCTCCAGCCGCTCGATGATCCGTGCTGCCTCCTCCATGTGGCCAAGGTAGGCGCGGAGGTGTGACGGAACTGTTCCGATCTCGCTCCAGAAGTGTTCCGGGCCGCCCGGCAGCAGGCGGCCGTCTACGATCGGGCCGGCCTACGCGCTGCGTCGACGCGCGCCCGCGTCGGGCCGCCAGACCCCGACCCCGAGGAGCTCGCGGTCGAGCTCGCCGACGAGCGCGTGCCGGTCGCCGGCCCGGAGCACCTCCACGAGGGCCCGGCGGACCGCGTC
>VGCB01000506.1 GCA_016870235.1 Actinomycetota bacterium
TGCCGCCTTCGAGCCGTCGGGCCTCGACGTCGACGCCCGGGTGCGGCGAAGCAGGCGGCAGGCGGAACTCGCTCTGCGAGACGCGAAGGGCCGTCGCCTCGTCCATGTGCGGCAGCAGGTCCTCGAGACGGTCGATCAGCGGGTGGAGCTCGCAGTCGATCATCCGTCGCCTCCGGGGAGCCGGACGAACACGTCGTCGCCGACGACCTCGACCGGGTAGACCGCCATCCGCTTCCGCGTGATCGCCCCGATCGCGCGGCCCGTCTCGAGGTCGAACTCCCACCGGTGCCATGGGCACGCGAGCACGAGCCGGTCGCGGCTGAGCACGTACTCGTGCGGGCGCGACGGCGCCATCGTCGTCTCCGTGAGCAGCCCGGCGCAGAGATCCGCGCCCTGATGCGGACAGCGGCTCCCGACCGCGAAGAAGCCGCGCCGCGTGCGCACGACGCCGATCTCCTTGCCGTCGAGCGAGGCCGTGCGGAAGCGGTTGAGCTCGAAGTCCGCGACGGTGCCGACGCCGTGCAGGCCGCTCACAGCCCGAGCCGCGGGCCGAACACGTCCACGGCGCTCTGCCACGCGATCCGGTCGCGCAGGTGGTGCGGCAGCCGCGTCCGCAGGATCACGTCCGGGTCGTCGGTGTCCCAGTGCGGGTAGTCCGACGAGAAGAGGAGCGTCCGGTCGGCGTCCATCAGCTCGAGGAGGCGCCAGAGGTCACGCCGGTCGGCGGGCTCGTCGAGGGGCTGGGTGGTGAAGCGCACGCTCTCGCGCACGTAGTCGCTCGGCGCTCGCTCGATCCCCGCCAGCTCGCGATCGCCCTTCTCCCACGCGTCGTCCATTCGCATCGTCAGCGCGGGCACCCAGCTGAAGCCGTACTCGGAGAGCACCACCTTGAGCGACGGCACGGCGTCGAACACCCCCGAGAAGACGAGGCTCGAGAGCATGCTCTGCCCCGGGTGGAGAAGGAGGGAGTGGCGCTCCGGGTAGTTGCGCGGCAGCCCGCCGGCGACCCACGGCGCGTCGACGAGGTTCGACTCGGCACCGGTCGGGTGCACGACGATCGGCAGGCCTCGGTCGGCTGCGAGCTCGTACAGCGGCCACCACTGCCGCCGGCCGAGGCTGACGCTCGCGTGGGGGACGAAGATCGCGACGACGCCGTCGACGCCGGCCAGCCGCTCGACCTCGCGGATCGCGGCGGCGGGGTCGTGCGGGGTGACCGAGATCGTGACCCGGTAGCGCGCGTCGAGCCCGTGCCAGTCGTCGAGGAGGTAGTCGTTGAACGCGGAGATGAACTCCTGCGACGCGCGCTCGTCGCCCCACGGGATGACGACGCCCGACTGCACCGGGATCAGGACGGCGGCGTTGACGTCGTAGGGATCGAGCCACTGCTCGCGCGCGAACGCCGGGTCGCAGCCCGCCGGGCCGCCGGACGGCGGCAGCGCGTCGAGGCGGAGCCCGCTCGAGGGGTGCGGGATCCGGTTCGGGTCACGCGCGAACGTCCCGACGTGGCTGCCGAAGATGCGCCGGGCAACGCGCCTCGACATGCGCGGCGCGAGCACGCTCGTGTCGCGGATCAGCGGATGCACGTCGGCGTCGACGAGGAGCGAGCGCTCGGCCGACCCCGGGATCCCGGACGTGCCGGCAACGGCGAGCGGCTCGGCGGCGGTCGCGGCCATGATCGTGATCCTGACGAGGTTTGCGGAACGGGTCAACCCGCGGGCGAGGCGATGCGGTCCTTCACCTGCGCGACCCACTTGAGCGACTGCAGGTACGCGAGCGACTTCGGCCGTCGCAGCACCTCGGCCGTCCGCAGCGAGAGGAGGAACTCCTCGGGACCGTCGAAGCGGCGCAGCCGGAGACCGCCGGTGCCGACGCCCTGCAGCACGTGCGCGTCGGAGCCCGCTCCCTGCAGCAGCCCGTACTTGCGCGCGAAGCGCAGCGCCTCGTCGTTGAACGAGTCGCGCAGGAGTCGTGCGTTGTAGACCTCGAGCAGGTCGATGTCGCCGAGGTGGCGGTGGAGCGTGGCCGGGTCGGGGATCGCGTGCATGCGGTCGAAGGGGTGGGGGACGTAGACGAGACCGCCCTGCTCCTTGATCGCGGCGACCGTGTCGGCGAAGGTCAGCCCCCGCGGGATCTCCTCCTCGAGGAAGAGCCCGATCACCTCGCCCTGGTTGTCGGTCTTCATCTCCTCGCCGGGGATCACGATCAGCCCGCGGTCGGCGGCGATCGCGGCCGCCTCGAGGGCGCCGCCGAAGACGTTGTGGTCGGTGACGGCGATCGCTCCGAGCCCGATCGCCTCCGCGTGCTCGACGAGGTCGCGCGGGTCGATCGAGCAGTCGTGCGACCAGCTCGTGTGCATGTGGAGGTCGACGAGGATCCAGTCGCGCCCTGCGAGCGGGTCGCTGCCCGCCCGCGGCGAGCGGCGCTTCGGCGAGAGCGAGCCGTAGAGCCGGAGGAGGCGCTCGGCGAGCGCGTCGAACGACTCGACCGCAGCGGCCGCATGCGCCGCCTCGCCGGCCCGCTTCCGGCCCGCCTCGTCGCGCGCGAGAGAGACGACGCGCTCGGCGACCGCCTCGGGCG
>VGCB01000507.1 GCA_016870235.1 Actinomycetota bacterium
GAACAAGATCGTGACCGGCCCGGGGACGCGCGAGCAGAAGCTCGAGCAGCTGAAGGGTCTCCTGCGCGACTTCCTCGACACCGACGCCCTCGGACGTCAGTCGATGGGCAAGCATCTCGACGGCACGACGTCGGAGCAGCAGAAGCGGTTCTTCGACCTGTTCCGCGACCTCTTCGTCCGCACGTACGTGCAGCGCCTGCTCCTCTTCGATGCCCCGGACTTCGCGTACGGGAAGGAGACGGTCACCGGCGACACGGCTCGCATCGGGACCGAGATCGTCACGCCGAACGACCGCTTCGCCGTCGACTACGCGTTGCAGAAAAAGCCGTCCGGTTGGCAGGCGACGGACATCCTGATCGAGGACGTGAGCCTCGCGGCGAACTTCCGCTCGCAGTTCGATCAGGCGCTCGCGAAGAGCTCCTTCGACGAGCTGCTCGGCAAGCTCGACAGGAAGCTGCACGGCAAGAAGGACTGAGAGGGTGCACCGGACCTCCGCCCCCTCTCTGTTTGAATGATCGCGGTCTTCTTAAAGGATCTGCGGCTCATCCTGCGGGACCGCTGGGCGCTCCTCGCGGCGATGCTCGCGCCGATCGTGATCATCAGCCTGATCGCGGGCGCTCTGTTCGACTCGAACGATCGGTCGCGGCTGCTGCTTCCCGTCGCGGACGAGGACCTCGGCCCGGTCGCGACCGCGTTCCGGAAGCTCCTCGCGGAGCACGCCGACGTGCAGATGATGAGCCGCGCCGAGGCGGAGCATCTCGTGCGCGACGAGAACCGTGCCCCGGCGGCGATCGTCTTCCCGGAAGGTCTCTCGCGCGCGTATCTCCGCGGCGAGCAGGGCAGGATCGAGCTCTTGACCGATCCCGCACAGGCGAACGGCGTGCAGGCGATCAAGGTCCTCTTGCTGCTCGTCGATCAGGAGGCCCAGGCGCTCGCGGATCCGCTCTCCGAAGACCTGATCGTCGTCGAGAAGAAGAGCTTGACGGGATCGCGCGGCACGGTCACGTCGTTCGACGAGAACGTCCCGGGCTTCACGATCCTGTTCGTGCTGCTCGCCGTCGTCTTCGGGACCTCGATGGCCCTCCATGACGAGCGCGGCTGGGGCACGCTTCCGCGGCTTCTCGTCGCACCGGCCGGCTTCACGTGGATGCTCCTCGGGAAGCTCGGCGCCCGCTTCGTCCTCGGCTTCGCGCAGATGATCGTCCTGCTGCTCTGGGGATACTTCTTCTTCCGGGTCTCGCTCGGGTCGTCCCCGAGCGCTCTGGTCGTCGTCTCGGCGGCCGTCGTCTTCGCGAGCGTCGCGCTCGGGCTCGTCGTCGCCGGCATCGCCGGCACGCGCGAGCAGACGCAGCCGCTGAGCCTCGCGGTGGTCATGCTCTTCTCCGCGATCGGCGGCCTGTGGTGGCCGCCCGAGGTCACCCCGGAGTGGATGCGATCGATCGCGCCGGCCGTGTACACGAGCTGGGCGATGCAGGCTATGAACGATCTTGTGCTACGGGATCGGGGGCTCGATGCGATCACGTGGCCGGTGTCGATGCTGCTCCTCTACGGGCTCGTCACCTTGGTGATCGGCGTGAGGCTGTTCCGTGCGCGGCACAGCGCGCGCTGAGGGCACGTAGAGGAGGGGGAACCCGGGCGGCGATGGTGGTGCGACCGGAACGGTGGGTCTGGCTTCTGGCGGCGGCACTGTCGATCGGGTTGGCAGGCACGAGCGCGGCTGCGCCGCCGGTCGCGACGCCCGCTCCGAAAGGCGCCGTCGTTCTGGCCGCCACGGTCGTTCCGAAGACGCTCCGGAAGCCCGCGCCGAAGATCGCCACCGCGCCCGCCGCGAAGAAGCCCGCGAAGTCCACGCGCCAGGTCGAGAAGCTCGGACTCGACCAGTTCATCGACCGCGCTCTCGAGGCTGCTCCCGAGCTCGACGTCGCGCGCTGGGCGGTCGAGACGCGAGAGGCGGACCTCCAGCAGGCGCGCGTTTCCTCGTTCCTGCCGGAGTTCACGGCGATCAACACCTTCGGCGTCGCGCGGCGCGCCTTCGGCACCGTCCTCGATCCGCAGGACACCGTCGACGTCGACGCCTACGGCCCCTTCAACCGGGTCGAGGTGCAGTTCGTCCAGCCGCTCTACACCTGGGGCAAGATCACCTCCGGGATCGAGGCGGCGACGCGCGCCGTCGCGGCGCAGATCGCGGAGCACGACGGCATCGCGGCGGTCGTCGTCGAGCAGACGAAGATGCTCTACTACAACATCGTCCTCGCCCGCTCGGTGCTCGGCGTGCTCGACGAGGCGGAGGACGGCTTCTCCGACGCCCTCGAGACCGCGCGGGAGCGGCGCGACGAAGGCGACACCGAGATCACCGAGCTCGACATCCTCTACCTGCGCGTCGGACGGTCCGAGGTCGCCAATCAGATCCCGAAGCTCATCGCGGGAGAGAAGGGCGCGCTCGAGGCGCTCCGCGTGATCGCGGGCGCCAAGCCCGATTCGCCGATCGACGTGCGCGACCGGCGGATCGAGCCCGAGGTCGTCAAGCTCGAGCCGCTCGAGGTCTACAAGAGCCGGCTCTTCCAGCAGAGC
>VGCB01000508.1 GCA_016870235.1 Actinomycetota bacterium
ACGACCACACACACCCCCCCGCGACCCGCCCACCACCACCAGCAACCACAAGCGGTGGATTCAGGCTGAGGATCAGGACCTGCGCGAGGACGATAGCCGGGAGGGTCGAGACGTAGTCGGGCCCCAGGGGCCCGGCGACGGGCATGAGGGCATACGGCCACCCGTAGCCGACGAGGCTCGGTGGAAGCTGGAACTGCGCCAGCAGCCACGACGAGCTCACGAGCCAGATCTGGTCGCCTCCCTGGAAGAACGCCCATCCGTTTCGCACGGGCCCGGTGAGGGCGAACGCGACGGTCGCGCCGAGCTGAACGACGACGAGGAGCGTGAGGAACGGGCGTGGTTGGACGAGCCGGCGGGCGCCGTCAGCCCAGCGAGGCGGCATTGACGCTCCGGTACCAGTCGACGGTCGCTCGGAGGCCGTCTCGGAGCGACGTTCGCGCCGCGAAGTCGAAGGCGCGCTCGGCACGCGACGTGTCGAGCGAACGTCGTGGCTGTCCGTTCGGCCTCGAAGCGTCCCAGACGATCTCGCCCTCGAAACCGGTCAGCTCCGCAACGAGCTCTGCAAGTGCTCGGATGCTGATCTCCTCGCCGCTGCCGAGGTTCACGGGCTCTGCGCCGTCGTACCGCTCGGCTGCGAGCACGAGGCCCTCGGCGCAGTCGTCGACGTAGAGGAACTCGCGTGTCGGCGTGCCGTCGCCCCAGAGGACCACCTCGTCGGACCCGTCGCACATCTTCCGGATCATCGCCGGGATCACGTGAGAGGTCTCGAGATCGAAGTTGTCACGTGGTCCGTAGAGGTTGACAGGAAGAAGCATGATCGCGTTCGTCCCGTACTGCTCGCGGTACGCCTGGGCGCCGACGAGGATCGCCTTCTTCGCAACCCCGTACGGGGCGTTCGTCTCTTCCGGGAACCCGTTCCAGAGCTCTTCCTCGCGGAACGGAACCGGCGTGTGCTTCGGATACGAGCAGATCGTCCCCGCGAGGACGACCTTCTCCGTTCGATGGATACGCGCCTGCTCGAGGAGGTTCGCTCCCATCACGAGGTTCGCGTACCAGTACCTACCGGGATTCGCCTGGTTTGCGCCGATGCCACCGACCTCCGCGGCGAGGTGGAAGACCAGATCCGGCCGCTCGATGTCGAACATCCGGCGCACGTCGGTCTCGACGGTGAGGTCGTACTCGAGGCGGCGCGGGGCCACGACCTCGTGCCCGTCGTCGCGCAGGCGCTCGACGAGATGCGAGCCGAGGAACCCGGCTCCTCCGGTGACGAGGATTCGCTTCGGCATCGTCGGTGTCCGGCTCACGCGCTCGCGAGCGGAGACCCGACCGGGAGCCAGTCGACGCGCCCGAGCCAGCGGTCGCGGTTCTCCGCGTACCAGCGGATCGTCCGCAGGACACCCTCCTCCCAGGAGACGAGCGGCAGCCAGCCGGTCTCGCGTGTGAGCTTCTCGTGGCCGACGCGGAGCGCCATCACGTCGGTCGCGCCCGGCCGGTAGCGCGCCTTCGTCGAGACGACGTGGCGGTCGTCGGGCCAGAAGCCGTGCTCGTGGCCGACCCGGAGGATCAGGCCGGTCCAGTCCTCCATCGTGATGTTCTCGCCCTGGCCGTACACGTAGACGTCCCCGGGCCGCCCGTGCGCCGCCACCGTGAGATGGCCGCGGACGCCGTCGGTGCAGAAGCAGAAGTCCCGCATCGGGTCGAGCTGGCCGAGCTCGACCTCCGGCCGGGTCAGCGCCTGCGTGATGATCGTGCCCGTCACGTAGCGCGGGTTCTGCCGCGGGCCGTAGTTGTTGAACATCCGCGTGACGACGCCGGGCAGCCCGAAGGCGTCGTGGTAGTTCATGGTCAGGAAGTCGGCCGCGACCTTGGCCGTCGCGTACACCGACTTGGGGTTGATCGGCGAGCGCTCGTGGAGGATCAGCCCGCCGTCGTCGTCCCAGCTGTGGTGCTCGCTGACGTCGTCGCGGACGTTTCCGTACTCCTCCGAGGTGCCGGCGGTGTCGAACTTCTCGAGCTCGAGCTCCCAGTCGACGATCGACTGCAGGAGGTTGAGCGTGCCGATCGTGTTCGCCATCACCGTCTCGTACGGCCGATGCCACGACTCGCCGACGTGCGCCTGCGCGCCGAGATGGAAGACGTACGGGCGGTCGGTGGCGGTGCGCTTCAGCTCCCGCACGAGGTAGTCGACCGACGTGCGGTCGGTCAGGTCGGCGAAGTGCACCTTGAGCCGGTTCCGGAGGTGCCCGATGTTGTTGAGCGCCCCGCTCGAGGTGGCGCGGACGAGCGCGTGGACGTTCGCGCCGAGCTCGACGAGCGCGTCGGTCAGGTGCGAGCCCATGAACCCGTCCGCGCCCGTGACGAGTGCAGTCCGCCCGCCGTAGACGTCTCCGAGCTCCGCGCGCAGCCGGTCGAGGTCGGCAGCGGTCCAGATCGTCTCGGTCATCGGGCCAGCGTAGACGAACTTCCGGTGCCCTCCTCGTAGAAATGCCGCGGTGCGCGTCCGGTGAGGCGATGTGCGAGCGCCGTCCACTGCCGGGCGAACGACGTGCGCACCGGCACGGTCGCGAGC
>VGCB01000509.1 GCA_016870235.1 Actinomycetota bacterium
TCCGCGACGGCGATGCTCGATCGACGGCTCGAGATCCGGTTCGGCGCCGTCAAGGAAATCCGACGGACGACATGGAACGACTTCGTGTATTCGATCGAGGTTCCGGATGTTCACACGTTCGTGACGACCGAAGGGATCATCGTCCACAACTGCTTCCCCAAGGACTCGCTCGCGCTCAAGCAGCTCGCCGCGAACTCCGGCTACCACTTCCAGCTCCTGAACGCGGTGATCGAGGTGAACGAGCTGCAGAAGCGCCGCGTGATCGCGAAGCTGCAGCGGCAGCTCGGCTCGCTCCGTGGGAAGACGATCGCCCTGCTCGGTCTCGCGTTCAAGCCGCACACCGACGACATGCGGGAGGCGCCGAGCCTCGTCCTCGCCGGCCGGCTGCTGGCCGAGGGCGCCGACGTGCGGGCCTGGGACCCGATCGCGCGGCCCGAGGGCCTGCACGGAGTCGAGCAGGTCGCCACGATCGAGGACGCCGTCCGGGGAGCCGACGCGGCGGTGATCGTGACCGAATGGCCCGAGCTCGCCGAGGCTGACTGGACGAAGCTCGCGGGCATGATGAGAGAGCGCGTCGTCGTGGACGGTCGGAATCTCCTCGACCCGGCGGCGATGCGTGCGGCAGGCTTCGACTACGACGCGATCGGGCGCGCCGCTCCCGACACCGCGAGCGGGGAGGACTGATGGAGGCGATCGTGCTCGCAGGTGGGAAGGCCGAGCGTCTCGGGGACGCAAGCGGCGGCCGCCCCAAGTCGCTCGTCCCCGTCGGCGGGCGTCCGCTCCTCGCCTGGCAGATCGGGCGGCTCCGGAGCGTCGGCGTCGATCGTGTGATCGTCAGCTGCCTCGGTGGGCAGGAGGAGGAGTTCGATCGCGACCTCGCCGGCCTCGGCGTCGAGATCGTCTGCGCAGGGGAGCCGGAGCGGCTCGGGCGCGGCGGCGGCATCAAGTACGCGGCGCGGCAGCGCCGGGAGTCGGGCGACGTCTTCGCGATGAACGGCGACGAGCTCGTCGACGTCGACTTCACGGCGCTCCTCGAGCGGCACCGCACGACGGGAGCCGCCGCGACGGTCACGGTCGCGAGACCGCCGTCGCAGTTCGGACAGGTCGACCTCTCGGACGACGACGTCGTCACCGGCTTCCACGAGGTGAGCCGCGTCCCCTACTGGGTCAACTGCGGCATCTACGTCCTCTCCGAGGAGGCGCTCGCGCGCTTCCCCGGCAGGGGCGACCACGAGACGACCGCCTTCCCCGAGCTAGCGGCCGAGGGACGTCTCCGCGCGTTCCGGCACGACGGTCTCTGGCTCACGGTGAACACGCCGAAGGAGCTCCGTCGCGCCGACGAGTACGTGGCGCAGCACCCGGAGTGGCTCGAATGACCGGCGTCGACCGCTTCCGGACGGTGCCGCGGAAGGTTGAGAAGCCCTGGGGCTTCGAGCTCGTGTGGGCCGAGACGGAGCAGTACGTCGGCAAGCTCCTCAAGATCCACGCCGGCCAGTCGCTCAGCCTTCAGTACCACGAGGTGAAGGACGAGTGCTGGCTCGTCCAGGAGGGCAAGGCGACGCTCGAGCTGGGGCTCGTCGGCGAGCCGCTCGAGGCGATCGAGATCGGCCCCGGCGACACGTTCCGCTACCGGCCGGGAACCGTGCACCGCATCACCGCGATCGAGGACACGCTCGTCCTCGAGGTGTCGACGCCGCATCTCTCCGACGTCGTGCGGCTCGAGGACGCGTACGGGCGCGAGGGCACGTCCGCGCCGTGACGGCCCGGGATTGACGGCCGCCGAGCTCGAGCCCGAGCGCATCGTCCGCCTCGAGCAGGATGCGGTCGTCGTCCTCGACCAGCGGCGGCTGCCGCTCGAGGAGGTCGAGCTCCGCTGCCGGACGAGCGGCGAGGTGGCGGAGGCGATCCGGACGCTCGCGGTTCGCGGCGCGCCCGCGATCGGCGTCGCCGCCGCGTACGGGCTCGCGCTCGCGGCGGCGAACGGCGAAGACGTCGACGTCGCGTACGAGACCCTCGCCTCGTCGAGGCCGACCGCGGTCAACCTGCGCTGGGCGCTCGACGAGATGCGGGTCGACCCCACGGCTGCGCGCGCCCGGGGGATCCATGCCGACGAGGTCGAGCGCTGCCGGCGGATGGGAGCGGCCGCGGTCGAGCTCTTCCCGGCTCGCTCCCGCGTTCTCACGCACTGCAACGCCGGCGGTCTCGCGACCGGCGGGTACGGCAGCGCCGTCGGGGCGATCCGCGCCGCCTGGGAGGCGGGGCGGGTGGAGCACGTCTGGGTTGACGAGACGCGGCCGATCCTTCAGGGCGCGCGGCTGACGGCGTGGGAGGTCGAGCGGCTCGGGATCCCGTACGCGGTGATCGCGGACAACGCGGCCGCCTCGTTCATGGCCCGCGGCGAGGTCGACGTCGTCGTCACCGGTGCCGATCGGATCGCCGCGAACGGCGACACCGCGAACAAGATCGGCACCTACGGGCTCGCTGTCCTCTGCCACCATCACGGCATCCCGCTCGTGGTCGTGGCGCCGACCTCCACGATCGACCCTATGACCCCGACGGGCGCGGGCAT
>VGCB01000510.1 GCA_016870235.1 Actinomycetota bacterium
TACCTCCACCTGAACGCGCGCATCCTCGCGTACGCGGAGGCGACCGGCTCGGACAGGCTGATGACGGTCTGCAATGTCTGCACGCTCAACCTGCGGCAGGCGAACCATCAGCTGCAGAACGACGCCGCTCTCCTCGCGCGGGTGAACGAGAACCTCGTCAAGGTCGGCGCTCCCGCCTACCACGGCCGGATCGAGGTGATGCACTTCCTCTGGCTCGTCGCCGGCGAGAGCTTCCACACCCTCAAGGAGGTGGCGCACAAGGGTCTCCGCGGGCTTCGCATCGCGCCGTTCTACGGCTGCCAGATCCTCCGGCCGTCGAAGATCCTGGGCTTCGACGACCCGAACAACCCCGACTCGCTCGAGCGGATCATCACCGCCTGCGGCGGCGACCCGGTCGACTACCCGGCGAAGATCAAGTGTTGCGGCTTCCCGATCATCCAGGCGCGCGAGGACACCGCGCTCGCCGAGCTGATCCAGCCGATCGAGCAGGCGAAGGAGGCCGGCGCCGACGCGATCGTCACGCCCTGCCCGCTCTGCCACCTCTCGCTCGACGCCTGGCAGTCGAAGCTCCGGAAGCAGACGGGCAAGGACTTCCAGATGCCGATCTTCCACCTCTCGCAGCTGATCGGCGTCGCCGCCGGGCTCGCAGACTCGGAGCTCCGCTTCCGCCGGCACGTGGTCTCGATGAAGCCGGCGCTCGACAAGCTCCAGGTTTGATTGCCTGCCTAGCTGTGTTCTCGCGCGTCAGGTGAGCGAAGGACCGACGTACCAGACGCCCGAGAACACAGCCCCGCTCGGGTAGAGCGGAGGTTGGGTTCGGGCGCTTCGTTTCCTGAAGCCAGGGGAACTCCGGAACCCCTCCCATCTCCCCGTTCACGCCCGCATCGGAACTCTTCCGCGTCCGACTTCAGTCGGACGCGATCCGTCCGGTGCGCACGCCGGCGGCGCGGCGCGGCAACGTCGATCGTCGCGTGCCCGGTAGCCCCATCGCGGTGCGCGCGCGTGCGCGCGGCCTGCCGCTCGCTACGCTCTCGCGGATGGGAGACGGCTACCCCCGTGACCTCGTCGGCTACGGTCGGAGGCCGCCGGATCCGCGGTGGCCGGGCGGCGCGCGGGTCGCTCTCAGCTTCGTCCTCAACTACGAGGAGGGCGGCGAGAACACCGTGCTCGACGGCGACGCCGGCTCGGAGGCGTTCCTCCACGAGGTGATCGGGGCGCCCGCCACCGTCGGCAAGCGGAACCTGAACGTCGAGTCGATGTTCGAGTACGGGTCGCGCGCGGGGTTCTGGCGCGTCCATCGGCTGTTCACGAAGCACCGCCTCCCGCTCACCGTCTACGCGGTCGGACAGGCGCTCGAGCGCAACCCCGAGGCCGGTCGCGCGATGGCCGAGGCGGGCTGGGAGGTGGCGAGCCACGGCTGGCGCTGGATCGACTACGACGGGATGCCGGTCGAGGAGGAGCGCGAGCACATGCGCCGGGCGATCGAGACGATCGAGCGCCTCACAGGGTCGCGGCCGGTCGGCTGGTACACGGGCCGGGGCACGGAGGCGACGCGGCGACTCGTCGTCGAGGAGGGCGGCTTCCTCTACGACTCCGACGACTACTCCGACGAGCTGCCGTACTGGACGGACGTCGACGGCGCCGATCATCTCGTGATCCCGTACACGCTCGACGCGAACGACTTCAAGTTCCTGCTCGTCAACGGCTTCGTCACCGCGGACGAGTTCTTCGAGTACCTCCGGGACGCGCTCGACGTCCTGCGGGAGGAGGGAGGGCGGATGCTGTCCGTCGGCCTCCACGCCCGGATCGTCGGGCGGCCGGGGCGCGCGAAGGGGCTCGACCGCTTCCTCGCCCATGTCGCCGGCCTCGATGACGTCTGGGTGACGACACGCGCCGAGATCGCCCGCCACTGGCGCGCGGTCCACCCGCCGCGCAGGAGCTTGTGACCTCGCCGGTCGTCGTCTAGTCTCGATCCCGTCCCGGCGGCGGGGACGCGACCAGGAGACGCCCATGCCGCCGAGATCGTTTCAGTCCTCCACCGCCGAGATCGCCGCCGCCCTCGGCGCCGACGTCGCCGCGAACTGGCCGCTCGTCCTCGCCGCGCTCGAGGCCCGCGGCATCGCCGACACGAGGACGGCGATCGCCGCCGCCGCGACCGTCTACACGGAAGTTGGCGGCATGTTCGCGCCGATCCACGAGAACGGCGACCGCGCCACGTGGACGCGGCTCTACGAGGGACGGGCCGATCTCGGGAACACGCAGCCCGGCGACGGCGCCCGCTACCACGGCCGCGGGTACATCCAGCTGACCGGCCGTGCGAACTACCGCTGGTACGGGCAGCTGCTCCGGCATCCGCTCGAGGACGACCCCGACCTCGCGCTCCGACCGGACATCTCCGCCGCCGTCCTCGCCGAGTACTTCGTCCAGCGGGAAATTCCCGCGAGCGCGGCGAAGCGCGCGTGGAAGGATGGAGGCCCCCCGCTTTCGTGGACAGGTGGTGGTTAGGTGATCAAGCGGCCTTCTGTTCTTGTTGTCTGTGATTGATATCGACTTCGTCCGGCGAG
>VGCB01000511.1 GCA_016870235.1 Actinomycetota bacterium
TCTCGCCGTAGCCCGACCAGGGCGCGTCAGGCCGCTCGCCGCCGCCGCCGTTCAGGGCGACCGTTCCGGAGCGGATGCGGCGGGCGACGCGCATCGCCTCGTCGGTCGGCCCCCAGACGCTCGCGTTGAGGCCGAACCGGGTCGCGTTCGCGATCGCGACGGCCTCGTCGACCGTGTCGTAGGGGATGACGACGCCGATCGGGCCGAAGAGCTCCTCCTGGCAGATCTCCGCGTCGTTCGCGACGTCGCCCACGAGCGCCGGGCTCAGGTAGTAGCCGCGCTCCATGCCATGCGCCCGGTCTCCTGCGACGATCGAGGCGCCGCCGGCCAGGGCACGCTCGACGTACGCCTCGACGCGCGCGCGGTGCTCGCCGCGGATCAGCGGCCCGATGTCGGTGCGCTCGTCCCAGGGGTCGCCCACCACGAGCCTGTCCATCGCCTCCCGGGCGAGCCCGAGAAAGCGATCGAGCTCCGGACGGTGCACGAGGATGCGGGTCGTGCAGCCGCAGCCCTGACCGGAGGCGCGCGTGAACCGCAGGAGCGAGGGGAGGACGGCGGCCTCGAGGTCGGCGCCGGGGAGGAGGATGTTCGGCGACTTGCCGCCGAGCTCGAGCACGACCTTCTTCAGGCCCCTGGCGGCCTGAACCATCACCTGCCGGCCGACCTCGACCGAGCCGGTGAACGAGACCATGTCGACGCCGTCCGACTCGGTCAGCGCCCGGCCCGCGTCCGCGCCGCCGATCACGAGGTTGAGGACACCCGGCGGCAGCTCCGCCTCTTCCGCGATCCGCATGAACGCGACCGAGGCGAGCGGTGTCCGGGGCGACGGCATCATCACCGTCGTGCATCCGGACGCGAGCGCGCCGCCGACCTTGAACGCCTTCAGCATCATCGGGTAGTTGTAGGCGACGATCCCGGCCACGACTCCCACGGGCTCGTGGAAGAGGATGCTCGAGCTCAGGACGGGCACCTCGTGGAGGCCGAGCCCCTGCTGGTACGCGCCGTTCGGGCCGCGGAGCGCCATGTCGGCCCACCAGCGGAAGAAGGCGAGCGGCGCCGCCGCGTGCAGGCCCTTGCTCAGCGTCACCGGCGAGCCGATCTCGACGACGCCGAGGTCGACGAGCGCCTCCTGGTGGCGCTCGAGGCAGTCGATGAAGCGGTTGATCGCCGCCTGCCGCTCGCGCGGGTGCATCGTCGGCCAGGGCCCCTCGTCGAACGCCTTCCGCGCTGCGCGCACCGCCTCGTCGACCCCCGCCGGGCCGAGCGTCGGCACGCGAGCGATCACCTCCTCGGTCGCCGGGTCGACGACCTCGAGCTCGCCGTCGCCGTCGGTCACCCAGCGGCCGCCAAGACAGGAGCCCGGCGCGCCGATCAGGTGGCGGACGCGGTCGGTCAGCGTCGATGCGTCGGTGAGACCGGTCACCGAGCCATGTAGCCGCCGTCGACCGGCAGCGCCACCCCGGTGACGAAGCTCGAGTCGTCGCAGGCGAGGTAGAGCGCCGCCCGGGCGATCTCGCTCGGCTGACCGGGCCGGCCCATCGGGACGGCGGCGGCGACGAACCCGCGCACCTCGTCGTCGGCGTTCGCGGATCCGGGGGCGCGGCCGAAGAACTGCGGCAGCATCGGCGTGTCGGTCGGCCCGGGACAGATCGCGTTCGCGCGGATGCCGTCCTTCGCGTGGCGGACCGCGATCGACTTCATCAGCAGGACGACCCCGCCCTTCGTCATCGAGTAGTGCGGCGACAGGCTCGAGCCGACGAGCCCGGAGATCGACGCGGTGTAGATGATCGAGCCCTTCCCTCCGGCCTTCTCGAGCAGCGGCAGGCCGAACGCCGTTCCGTAGAACGCGCTCTTCAGGTTGACGCCGACGGCGCGCTCCCACTCGTCCTCGGGCACGTCGAGCCCGCCGGGCCCGGGGATGCCCGCGTGGTTGTAGAGGACGTGGAGCACGCCGAATCGCTCGGCGACGCGGTCGAAGACGCCGCGGAGCTGCTCGACGCTCGAGACGTCGCAGCGGAGCGCAATCGCGGTGCCTCCGGTCGACTCGATCGCCTCGACCGTGCTCTCGGCTGCCGCGAGGTCGAGGTCGACGACCACCACGGTCGCTCCCTCGGCGGCGAAGAGCAGGCAGCTCTCGCGCCCCATCCCGGAGCCTCCGGCGGTGACGAGGGCGACGCGGTTCTCGAGCTTCATCGAGCGATCATCGACGATCGCCCGCGCGGGCGCAATCGGGATCTGTCGTCAGGCCGGCTCGATCCGGCCGTGGCGCAGCCGCAGGATGCGATCGGCGGCGGCCGCCGCCTGGTCGTCGTTCGTGACGAGCAGTACCGTCGTGCCGCGCTCGTCGCGCACGCGGCGCAGGAGCTCGAGAATGTGGGCGCCGGTCTCGGCGTCGAGGGAGCCGGTCGGCTCGTCGGCGAGGACGAGCGCCGGGTCGTTGACGAGCGCCCGCGCGATCGCGACGCGCTGCCGCTCGCCTCCGGACAGCGTCGCGGGGTGGCTGTCCGCGCGGCTCTCGAGGCCGACGGCGCGGACCGCCTCCCGAGCTCTCGCGCGTCG
>VGCB01000512.1 GCA_016870235.1 Actinomycetota bacterium
GCCCTCAGGCCGCTCGCGCGGGTCGCGTACAACTACGTCTGGAGCTGGCTCCCCGACGGCGAGGCGGTGTTCCGGGAGATCAACCCGCTGCGCTGGGCGATGACGGGAGGGAATCCCGTCCGCTTCCTCTCCGACCTCTGGCCCTCGACGATCGAGCACGCGGAGTCCGACGAGCGGCTGCGGGAGCGCATCGTCCGGCTCGCCGCCGCGCACGACGCGTACCTCGCCGAGCCGCTCCGCCCACGACCCGGCATGCCCGGCGTCGCGGCCTACCTCTGCTCGGAGTTCGGCATCGACGCCTCGCTCCCGATCTACTCGGGCGGCCTCGGCGTGCTCGCCGGCGACACGGTCAAGGAGGCGAGCGATCAGGCGCTCCCGTTCGTCGCCTTCGGGCTGTTCTACGGCCGCGGGTACTTCCGGCAGCGGCTCGACCTGGACGGCAAGCAGCTCGAGTACTGGGAGGCGGCCGATCCGAAGAACCTGCCGATGGCGCGTGTCTCGCTCGACGGCACGCCGCTCAAGCTCTCGATCGAGGCCTACGGGCGACCGCTGAGCTTCCAGGTGTGGCGCGTCGACGTCGGACGCGTCCCGCTCTTCCTGCTCTCCACGCAGGTGCCCGAGAACGACGGCGTCCAGCGCTGGACGACCGCGCGGCTGTACGAGGGAACGCGGGCCGTGCGACTGGCGCAGTACGCGCTGCTCGGCCTCGGCGCCGTGCGGGTGCTCGAGGCCTTCGGGATCGATCCCGGCGTCGTCCATCTGAACGAGGGCCATCCCGCGCTCGCGACGCTCGAGCTCGCCGCGCGCGAGGTCGCCTCGGGCGCCCCGCTCGAGGACGCGCTCGAGCGGACGGCGAGGCGCGTCGTCTTCACGACGCACACGCCGGTGCCCGCGGGGAACGAGACCTACTCGGCCGACGAGATCGCCGGGGCCTTCACCGGTCTCCCTGACCGCCTCGGGCTCGATCTGGGCCCGTTCCTCGATCTGTTCCGGTCGACGCCCGGCTCGGACGAGCCGGGCGGGCTGACCCAGCTCGCGCTGCGGACGAGCCGGGCCCGGAACGGCGTCAGCGCGCTCCACGGCGAGGTCGCGCGAGACATGTGGCGCGCGTTCTTCGGCGGCGTCGCCGACGTCCCGATCACGCACGTGACGAACGGCGTTCACCTCCCCACGTTCCTCTCGACGCCCTTCCGGGAGCTCTACGACCGGCACCTCGGCGAGGGCTGGGTGCGACGCGCCGCCGACCCGGCCACCTGGGCGCCGATCGCCGACGTCCCCGACGCGGAGCTCTGGGCGGCGCGGAACGCGGCACGGACGGAGCTGATCGAGTACGCGCGCGAGAAGGGCGAGCTCGACCGGCTCCAGCGCGGCGAGCAGATCGACTACGTGCAGGCGGCCACGCGCGCGCTCGACCCGAGCGTGCTCACGCTCGGGTTCGCCCGGCGCCTCGCGACGTACAAGCGCGTCTACCTGCTCGCACGCGACCCCGACCGTCTCCTGCGGATCCTCACGGGCACGCCACCGGTGCAGCTCCTACTCGCGGGCAAGGCCCATCCGCGGGACGACCAGGGCAAGGAAGCCCTCCGCTCGCTCTTCGCGCTCAAGCGGACGAGCCAGGCGGTCGCCCAGCGCGTGATCGTCCTCGAGGACTACGACCTCCGCATCGGCCGTCACCTCGTCGCGGGCTGCGACGTGTGGATCAACCTCCCGCGCCGGCCGATGGAGGCGAGCGGCACGAGTGGGATGAAGACCGTGCTCAACGGCGCGCTCCAGCTCAGCGTCCTCGACGGCTGGTGGGCCGAGGCCTATGCGGGCACGAACGGCTGGGGCATCGACGGCGAGGCGGCCTCGGAGGAGGAGGCGGACGCCCGCGACGCGCAGGCCTTCTACGACCTGCTCGAGCACCAGGTCGTCCCGCTCTTCCACGATCGCGACGCGGAGGGTGTTCCCCGCGGGTGGTGCGAGATGGTGAAGCAGTCCATCCTCACGTGCGCCGCGCGCTTCACTGCCACTCGGATGCTCGACGACTACGTCGAGCGGATCTACCGCCCGGGGGGCTAACCCTCGACCGGAGATCCAGAGTTACGCACCGCGTCGGCCTGGTAGCGCTTGATCAGCGCGCGGACGGCGTCGTCTCCCTCGCGCTGGAGCAGCACGACGGGATCCGGGCTGCCGTCGACGATGCGCTCGAAGAAGGCCCTGCGGCGCTGGTACGTCGGCAGGGTCGCCTTCGCCCAGCCGCGAACCTCGTTGAGCAGGACGGCAAGGCGCGCATGGCTCTCGCCGTACTCGGCCGCGATCTCGCGCTTGATCCGCTTGGCAAGCGCCGGCGAGGCACCCGCGGTCGAGACCGCGATCGCGAGCGGACCGCTGCGGACGATCGCCGGCAGGATGAAGGAGCAGAGAGGCGGGACGTCGACGACGTTGACGAGGAGCGAGCGGGCGTCCGCGTCCTCGAACACGGCGATGTTCACCTCCGTGTCGTCCGTGGCCGCGATCGCGATCAGCGCCCCGTCGAGATCGGCCGGGCCCGCGTACGCACGCCGCCG
>VGCB01000513.1 GCA_016870235.1 Actinomycetota bacterium
GCTCACGGGGGCGCACCACGCATCCCATCAGGCGCTTGCAGTGTCGGCGGGCGCGACCGGGGAGCGGCGCACGCGCGCCGGGAGCCGCGGCTCGAGCACGAGCGCGAGCGCGCCCGCGACCGTGCAGAGCGCCGCGAGCACGAGCCACGTCCCCGAAGGCGACGCCTCGAGCAGGAACCCGCCGATCGCAGGGCCCGCCGAGAACCCGACCTGCCAGGAGAGCGCCGAGAGCGCCATGTACCTGCCCATCAGCTCCGGTTCCGCGAGGTCGGCGACGAGCGGCCCGTAGACGGCGCCGTGCAGGCACTCGCCGAGGGCGAACACGGCCATCACCGCGATCAGGGCAAGCCACGCGCCCGTTGCCGAGAGCGACCAGCCGACCGCCGCCACGCCGACCCAGCACCCGGCCCAGACGAGCGACAGGAGCCCCACGTACCGCATGCGGCTCCGGCCGGCGCCCATTCGGGAGATCGGCATCTGCATCACCACGATCACGAGCGTGTTGACCAGGAACACGATCCCGACCTCGTGCTCCGCGACGCCGGTCTCGTTCTTCGCGAACACGGGGAGGAGCTCGAGGCCCGACATGCCGGCGAAGATGACGAGGGCGTTGAGACCGATCAGGCCGAGGAACGGCCGGTTTCGAAGCACGTCCCGGTAGCTGCGCCGCCCGGCCGCCGCACCACCCCTGCCACCGAAATCGGCGTCCGGCACCAGAACCGCGAGGACAAGGAGGTACGCCACGAAGGTCGCAGCGTTGACGACGAAGATGACCGAGAACGAGCCGGGTCGATCGGCATCGGCGATCAGGCCGCCGGCGAGAGCGCCGAGCCCGACGCCGAGGTTCATCGCGACGCGCTGGAACGCGAACGCCGACGGGCGTTGCGCAGCCGTCGTGTGCCCGGCGATCAGCGTCGACTGCGCCGTCCAGAAGAACCCGTTGCCGAGACCGACCAGCGCCATCGCCCCGAACGCGAGCGCCGGGCCCTCGGCGGGGATCACGATCACGAAGCCGGCGAAGAGCGCCACGAGCGCCCCCGACAGCGAGCGCTTGCCGCCGAACCGGTCGACCACCGGCCCCGAGAACGGGCCGCTCGCGAGCGCAACCACCGCCGCCGACGCCACGATCAGCCCCGAGAGGCCCAGGGAGATGCCGCGCACGTTGTGGAAGTAGATGAGGAGGAACGGGAGCACGACCCCGTTGCCGAACGCGTTGAGCAGGCCCCCCATCTGCAGCGACAGCACGGGCCGGGGCACGTCGTGGGGAAGGAGACGCGGCAGGCGCACCCGGTCGAGCCTATTGGCCTGCCGGCGTGTGCCGGGTGCCGCTCAGATGACCGGCTCGGCCGCGGCGAACGACGGCAGAGCCGTCACCGTGTCCCGCCACCGGCGGATGCCCGGGTACGCGGACAGATCGAGCCCGGTCTTCGTCGTCCGGAAGAGGATCGGCGCCGCCGTCACGTCCGCGAGCGTCGGCCGACCGAGCACAGCGAAGCCGGACGGATCCTGCACGAGCCGCTCGAGCAGCTCGAGCTGCGGCTGCACCTCGGCCGCCGCCGCCAGCGCCTTCTCCGGCTCCGGCTCGCCCGCGCCCATCCCTTTGCCGAGCACGAACCCGAGAGCGGGTGCCTCGATCTTGAAGAACGCCGGCCGGAACGTCGCCACCCAACGCTCCATCATCTCGTCGACAAGCGCGCGCTCACGCGCGACGGTCGGATAGAGGTCGTCGCGCCCCTCCCGCGTCGCCAGGTAGCGGAGGATCGCGTTCGACTCGGAGAGCACGAGATCGCCGTCGGCGAGCGCGGGGATCCCGCCCACCGGGTTCACCGCCAGGTACCAGTCGGGCCGCGGGAAGGCGAACGGCACCTCGCGGCGCTCGTACGCGAGCCCCACCACCGCGAGACCGAACCTGGCCTTCAGGGCGTTCGAGGACCGCGCGTTGTCGAACAGCGTCAGAGCCACCCCGGCATCCTACGCTCAGACACGGTTGTTGCCACGCGCGATGACCTTCCTGCCGTGTTTCCTCCCGCAAGATCGTGTAGCGTCCCCACCAGCGGCCGGGGGAGGGATCAACCCTCAACACTCCGGTTGGGGGGCTCGTTCGGGGTCGGTAAGGGCTCGCGACCCCGAACGAGGCGGCCGGTACACTCCGTCACCCCGGCGCCCGTAGCTCAGGGGATAGAGCGCGCGCCTCCGGAGCGCGAGGTCGGAGGTTCGAATCCTCCCGGGCGCAACCTTCATTGCCTACCTGGCCGTGTTCTCGCGCGTCCGGTTGGCTAGGGACCGAGGTACCAGACGCGCGAGAACACGGCCCCACTGTTGTAGGGCTGGGGTTCGAGTCGATCGATTCGTTTCCTGAAGCCAGGGGAACGGGGTTCCCCTAGGGAACCCCTCCGGGACTCGAGTCGCACACCTCGCCCTTCCGCGTCTGGCTTCAGCCTGGATCCACCGTTGGTGGTGGTGGGTTCTGTCCGGTGGTGGGGTGAGAATGAGCTCCTGAGCAGGGCTTTTTTAGGCTGTGTGCGCAGCCGGGCCCTGGGT
>VGCB01000514.1 GCA_016870235.1 Actinomycetota bacterium
CGACCGCGGTCCGCACCGGGCTCGGGCTCCAGCGTCACGGCGGCGCTGGCGCCGCGATCCGCGCCATCCTCGCGATCCCGGCCGTCACCGGCGACTGGCGCCACGTGGGCGGCGGCGCGATCTCGCTCACCGGCGGGCACTTCCCGTGGGATCTCTCCGCCGCAGCGGCGCCCGCCGGCCTGCCGCTCCAGCCGGCGCGCACGATCAACATGTCCCGGCTCGGCGAGGCGCTGACGACGATCTCCGACCCACCGGTCGAGACGATGGTGGTGTTCAACGCGAACCCCGCCGCCTCGAACCCGAACGGCCTCCGGGTGCGCGAGGGCCTCGCGCGCGACGACCTCTTCACCGTGGTGCTCGAGCAGCGCCTGACCGACACGACCGACTTCGCCGACATCGTGCTGCCCGTGACGATGCAGCCGGAGCACCACGACATCTACGGCGCGTACGGCCACCTGTACCTGCAGTGGAACGAGCCTGCGGTCGAGCCGCCGGGCGAGTGCCTGACGAACAACGAGGTGTTCCGGCGGCTCGCGACCGCGCTCGGGCTCGAGCATCCGCGCCTGCACGACGCCGACGAGGAGATCGCGGGGCAGCTGCTCGACACCGAGGCGTGCCGCGCCCGCGGGATCACGCTCGAGACGCTGCGGGAGCGCGGCTGGCTCCACGCCGCCGGCTTCGCGAAGGGAACGGCGCCGTTTGCCGACGGCGGCTTCCCGACGGCCTCGGGAAAGGTGCTCCTGCGAAACGAGCGGCTCGCCGCGCAGGGCCTCGACCCTCTCGTCGGCTTCGTGCCGCCGCACGAGGTGCTCGACGCCTCTCTCGGCGAGCGGTTCCCGCTCGTGCTCGTCTCCCCCGCCGCGCGGTTCTTCCTCAACTCGACCTTCGCCTCCCTGCCCTGGCATCGTCGGAAGACGGGGCCGGTCACCGTCCACCTCCACCCGGACGACGCCTCCGCTCGCCAGATCGAGGGCGGCGACCCGATCCGCGTCTTCAACGACCGCGGCGCGTTCGAGGGGATCGTCGCCGTGACCGACGCGACCCGGCCCGGCGTCGCCTTCACCTACAAGTCGCACTGGCCCAAGCTCGTCGGCGGCGCGAACGCGAACGCGACGACGCCCGAGCGCGACGCCGACCTGGCGGGCGCTCCGACGTTCCACGACAACCGCGTCGAGGTCGAGCTCGTACGCCGTGCCGAGTCGCACGCGTCCGAGACGCCGGCGCGAGCACCCGTCGCGGTGCGTTGAGCGCGGACGATCGGCGGCGCCGCTCGAGACAAGCAGATGAGACGATCCCGACTGCGGATCACTGAGGTCGGTACGGCCGAGACGCATCGCGGACGCGGGTTGGGAAAGGCGATGATGGCAGCGATGCTCGACGTTGCGCGGCATCTTGGCTGCGCGGAGGCCTGGGTTCTCACCGAACGCGACAACACCGCCGCGCTCAACGCTATTCAGCCTGCGGTGGCGAAGAGTGCAGCCGCTCGGGCAGCTTCTTGGTCACGTTTCTGAGCGCGTGCACCGTGCAGCGTTGTTCGAGCGCCACCTTCCAGAGCTCGCGCGTCGCCTTCCAGAGACCCGGCGCGCCGTCGGCGATGATCAGCGCCGGCGGCCGCATGCCGCGGGCGAGGAGGTCGCGGCCGAAGTCGAGCCAGTCCTCGTAGCTCTCCCGGGAGCCGAGCTGCAGGCCGAGGAGCACCTTGCGGCCCTCGAGCGTCACGCCCCAGGCGACGAGCACGCCCTCGGCCGGGGAGTCGTCGGGCCGCAGCTTCAGGTACACGGCGTCGAGGAAGAGGTAGACGAGGTCGTGCTCGTCCAGGCGCCGGTCGCACCAGACGCGGTAACGCTCGCGCGTGGAGGCGCAGATCCGCGAGACGGTCGACTTCGACACGACCGGACCCTCGAACGCCTCCTCCAGCGCGGCCTCGACGTCGCGCACCGACAGCCCACGCAGGAAGGAGACGATCACCAGCGCCTCCAGCGCATGCGTGCGCGTCACTCCCTTGCCGACGATCTCGCTACAGAAGCCGAGCGCGGAGGCGTTGCGGACGCGTGGGCGTTCGAGCTCGAGCGGGCCGGCGGTCGTCTTGACCGTCACCCGCTCATAGCCGTTGCGGTGCGAGACCGGATCGCCGCGGCGCTCGTAGCGCTCGCGGCCGAGGAACTCGGTCAGCTCCTCCTCGAGCGCCTGCTGCAGGATCAGCCGGGCGCCGAGGCGACCGATCGCCTCGATCGGGTCGTGCTCGTCGCCGACGCCGGCGATCAGATCGTGGAGCTCGCGGCTCAGCCGCTCGCTCGGGGCTATGCTCGCCATCAGGGCGTACCTCCTCGTCGACTACCGGGTCAACGCGGAGGCTCGCCCGATTCATTTCCCCCGGCTCACGGGACGCGACCCGCTCCGACCGCGTATGCCCTACGATCGTCGGGATGCGACGACGTCTTCTCGTTGTGTTGGTCGGCGTGTTGGCGCTTGTGCTTGTGGGTGCAAGCGCCGCGTGGGGCGCTTGGAGCTTTGGTCAACAGGGCGCAGACATCAACG
>VGCB01000515.1 GCA_016870235.1 Actinomycetota bacterium
TCGGAGGCGCTCGGCGGCTGATGCTGACCGGCTGCGGGCACATCGTTGTCGCGGTCGCGGGGGACGACGTGGGGCGGATCATCGCCTGCGGGCCGTGCGGCGGCACCCATCGTCCCGTCGCTCGCCTGCTTGCGTCATCGGAGCCGGTGTTCGGCTAGGGACCGAGCCCTTTCGGGAGTGTCGCTCGAAACCGCGCTCGCACATCCCGAAGAATGGCTGCGCACATGTGGCGTCCGGCAGGAGCCATCGTGCAGGTTGCAGTTGCAGCGTTGGGCACGTACGACTTTCGGGCGTTGTCGTAGTAGTAGGCGAACAGTTCGATGCCCGACGCCGCGTTGCGACCGCCCGAAGGTACGCCCGTCGCCCTGACCCCGGCTGGCTTGAAGTTCATCACCTCGCCGGGGTAGTTCTTCACCACCTGGAGGATCCCGGCGCCACCGTCCGCCGCTGCGGTCGCCGCGATCAGCTGGTCGGGCACCGGCGAGGTGAAGACCTCGCCGGGGCAGGCGGCGTCGAGCATGCCGAAGCCGACGAAGCCGTTGTGGAGCGGCTCGCAGCCGGAGCCGCCGGCAGAGACGAGCCCGACCTTGCCTGCGACGGGGGCGTCGGCGCGCACGACGATCCGCTCGACGGGGTCGTAGCGGACGATGTCGGGATGCGCGGCGGCGAAGCCCGCGACCGCCTCCCAGACCATCGTCGCAGGCTCGTTGAGGAACTTCCTCAAGGTACGCCCATCAGCGATCGACGCGGGCGGAGCCGCCGCGGACGATGCGCTCGACCTCGTCCAGCGTGGCCATCGAGGTGTCGCCAGGAGTCGTCATCGCGAGCGCGCCGTGCGCGACGCCGTAGGCCAGCGCCTCCTCGGGGCCTCTGTCCGTGAGGAGGGCGTAGAAGAACCCGGACGCGAAGGAGTCACCGCCCCCGACGCGGTCGAGGATCTCCAACTGCTCGAGCTCGGGGCCGACGAAGAAGCCGTGGTCGCGGGTGCGGCAGACCGCGCTCCAGTCGTTCACGGACGCGCTTCGCACCCTCCGGAGCGTCGTCGCGACGACGGCAAGGTTCGCGTAGCCGTCCATCACGGTCGCGAGCAGCCGGCCGTACGCGTCGAGATCGAGCTCGAGCAGGTTCTCGTCGACACCGTCGATCTCGAAGCCGAGTGCCGCCGAGAAGTCCTCCTCGTTCCCGAGCAGCACGTCCACGTGGCGGACGATCTCGCGGTTCACCTCCGCAGCCCGGGCTGGGCCGCCGATCGACTTCCACAGGGAGGGCCGATAGTTGAGGTCGTAGGAGACGATGGTGCCGTGCCGACGGGCGGCGTCCATCGCCTCGATCGCGACGTCCGCAGTCGTCTCCGACAACGCGGCGAAGATGCCGCCGCAGTGGAGCCAGCGGGCGCCCTGCTGATCGAAGATGTCGTTCCAGTCGATGGCGCCGCGCTTGAGCTGCGATGCGGCCGTGTGCCCCCGGTCGGAGCACCCGACCGCGCCCCGTACCCCGAAACCACGCTCGGTGAAGTTGAGGCCGTTCCGCACCTCACGACCCACGCCGTCGTAGCGCACCCAGTTCAGCTGCGCCCGCTCCACCCCGCCCTGGTAGATCAGGTCGTCGATCAACCGGCCCACGGGGTTGTCCGCCAGCGCAGTCACAAGCCCTGTTCGCAGGCCGAAGCAGCGCTTGAGCCCGCGCGCCACGTTGTACTCGCCGCCGCCCTCCCAGGCCTGGAACGATCGCGTCGTCGCGATCCGCCCCTCCCCCGGGTCGAGCCGCAGCATCACCTCACCCAGCGAGACGAGATCCCAGCGACACTCCTCGGCCGGCCGCAGCGCCACCACGCTCACGCTGCCACCTCCCTGGCCGCGCGCGCCAGCCGCTCGATCTCGTCGAAGCGGCCTTCGTCCACCAGCTCGGGGCGCACGAGCCAGCTGCCCCCGCACGCCACCACCGCTGGCACCGCGAGGTACTCACCGAGGTTTCCGACCGTCACCCCGCCCGTCGGCATCAGCCCCATCTCCGGATAGACGGCCGAGACGGCCCTGAGGAACCCGGGCCCGCCGACCTGCGCGGCCGGAAACACCTTCACGACGGACAAGCCGAGTGACCGCGCCCGCTCGATCTCCGTCGGCGTCGCCACACCCGGGAAGAACGGCAACCCCAACGAACGGCAGCGCCCGACGACCGCCTCGTTGGTTCCCGGCGCGACGGCGAAGTCCGCCCCCGCCTCGAAGGCGAGCTCGGCCTGCTCGACGGAGAGCACGGTGCCGGCGCCCACGAGAACGCCGTCGACCTTCCGAGCCGCCCGGATCGCCTCCGGCGCGGTCGGGTGGCGAAAGGTGACCTCGATGCAGGCGATCCCGCCGGCCAGCAGCGCCTGGACGACCGCCGGGGCAGCCGAGGGATCCTCGATCGTCGCCACGGGCACGACGCGGCTGGCCCGGAGGCGGTCGAGGACGCTCGCGCTCGCCGCACTCATACCGCAGCCGGGATCCGGAGGGTCGGGTGGCGATCGGCAACGGTGGGGTCGTGGGCGGGCAAGAGATG
>VGCB01000516.1 GCA_016870235.1 Actinomycetota bacterium
GAGCCGAGCCCGGCGGGCGGGTGACCGTTGGTCGAGCCCTCGGCGCCGTTCTGCTCGAACGCCGCGCTCTGGCCGACCCCTCTCTTCAGCGTCGTACGCATACGAAAGATCGGGCGCTATGCGCCCGATCGACCTAGCGTAGCGAAGCCACCGGCGGGGTCTGCTTGATTGAGGGCCTGGCCGTTTCCGCGCGCGTCAGGTGGAGCGAGGGACCGAGGTACCTGACGCGCGCGGAAACGGCCCCGCTCGAATCGGGCTGGGGCTCGAGTCGAACGATTCGTTTCCTGATTCCCAAGGGGAACGAGGTTCCCCTTGGGAACCCCTCCCTTGTTCTAGATTGACGGGGCGTGGGTGTTCGCGGAACCGTCCGACTGAAGTCGGACGGGGGACAACGAGGCGGCCACGGGGCTTCCGCGCCTGGCTTCAGCCAGCCGCGTCCAACGGACGCCCTATACCACCACGAAGACCAGAACACCCAAGCCACAACCCCGTGCAGATGCCCCTCAGGGGGCCAGGGGGACCTTCCCCCTGCTTCAGGATCCGAGGGCTTGCGCGTCTGCTACCGCAGTGAATCCCGCATCAGCAGGCGCGCAAGCTCACGCCTCCTATTTCGCCGTGTAGCCGCCGTCGACCGGGAGCGCGACGCCGGTGACGGCGCTCGAGTCGTCGCAGGCGAGGAAGAGCGCGACGCTCGCGACCTCCTCGGGCGAGAAGAGCCGCCCGAGCGGCACGGTCGCGGCCACGAACGACTGCTTGAACTCCTCGTGCTGCTCGGCGGGGACGCCGCGGAAGAAGTCCCGCAGCATCGGCGTCTCGACGGCGGCCGGGCAGATCGCGTTGCAGCGGATCCCCTTCGGCCCGAGCGAGACGGCGAGCGACTTCATCAGCAGGACGATGCCGCCCTTGGCCAGCGCGTAGGCCGGCCCGGACGGCGAGGCGACAAGCCCGGAGACCGACGAGGTGAAGAGCACCGACGCCTTCCCCGCGGCCCGCTCCAGCAGGTCTTCGGCGAGCGCAGTGCCGAAGTACGCGCTCTTCGCGTTGACGTCGATCGTCAGCTGCCACTCCTCCTCGGTGCCGGCGAGGCCGGCGGGGCCCGGAATCCCGGCGTGGTTCCAGAGGACGTGCAGGACGCCGTGCTCCCGGTCGACCTCGGCGAAGAGCGCACGCAGCGCGTCGACGTCGGTGACGTCCACCTGCCGGGCCGTCGCCGACCCGCCTGCGGCGGCGATCGCGGCGACCGTCTCCTCCGCAGCCGTCCCGTCGAGGTCCGTCACCCAGACGTGCGCTCCCTCGGCCGCGAAGCGGATCGCGCCCGCACGCCCCATCCCCGACCCGGCCGCGGTGACGACCGCGACGCGCCCCTCGAGACGACCACCTGCCATCGCACGCTCCCTTCCGCTCGCTGACCCGGGCGATCCTCTCACGCCACGAGAGGCGGCGTCGGGTCAGGCGCGGACGGCGGCGAGTTGCTCCGCGAAGAACGCGATCTCCTCCGGCGTGCCCGCCGTGATCCGCAGCGCCGTCGGGGCGCCGAACCCGGTGAGCGGCCGGACGACGACGCCGCGACGCAGGAGCGCGTCGTTGAGCGCCGCCGCGTCGTCGCCGACGTCGACGTAGAGGAAGTTCGCGACCGCCGGGCCGACGGGCTCGAGGCCCGCGTCCACGAGCGTTCGCTCGAGGAGGGCCATCGCCTCGCGGTTGACGGCGCGGCGCCGGGCGAGCTCCTCCGCGTCGTCGAGGCTCGCGAGCGCCGCCTCCTGCGCGGTCGAGGTGACGTCGAACGCGCGCCGCACCTTGCCGACCGCCTCGATCACGTCGCGCGGGCCGACGCCGTAGCCGACGCGCATCCCCGCGAGCCCGTAGATCTTCGAGAACGTCCGCAGGACGACGAGCCGGCGTCCGGCCTCGAGATGCTCCGCGATCGCGTCGGGGTAATCCGGGTCGTCGATGTACTCGAAGTACGCCTGGTCGACGATCGTGAGCACGTGCTCCGGCACCCGCTCGAACCAGCGGTCGAGCTCGGCCCGCCCGGTCATCGTCCCGGTCGGGTTGTTCGGCGTCGAGATGAAGACGAGCTTCGTCCGCTCGGTGATCGCCGCGAGCAGCGCGTCGAGGTCGAACCGATGGTCGCGAAGCGGAACCGTGATCGGCTTCGCCGCCTCCTTGAGCGGGTCGAGCACGTAGCTGACGAACGACGGCCAGCCGGTCACGACCTCGTCGCCGGGATCGAGCGTCGTCTGGCAGAGGAAGCCGATCACGGCGTCCGCACCGGCGCAGACGACGACCTCGTCGATGTCGACGTCGTGTCGGACGGCCAGCGCCGCGCGCAGCCGATAGCAGCCGCTGTCCGGGTAGCGGTTCAGCTCCCCGAGCGCCCGGGTCATCGCCTCGAGGGCAGAGGGGAACGGCCCGAAGGGCCCCTCGTTCGACGCGAGCTTGACGACCCGGTCGAGGCCGAGCTCGCGCTGCACCTCCTCGACGGGCTTCCCCGGCTGGTACGGGACGATGCCCGCGAGCGCCGGCCGGATGA
>VGCB01000517.1 GCA_016870235.1 Actinomycetota bacterium
GTTCGGGTCGACGGCCGCCTCGAGACCGGCGATCAGCTGGTCCGTCCGCGCGTAGACGGACACCCCGCCCGCGCCGTCGGGCTGCCAGCCGGCGATCCGGATCGGTCGGAGCGACGCCCTCGGAGCGATCCCGCGCAGGCCGTCGGGCCCGCCCGAGCCGACGGCGATGCCGGCCATCTCCGTCCCGTGGCGCTCCGCGCGCCCGCGCTCCGTCGGGTTCTGGCGGGCCGACGCGTCGCCGCCGGGGTCGACCACGTCGATGCCTGGAAGGAGGCGGTCGACGAGGTACGGGTGCGTCAGATCGACGCCGGTGTCGAGAAGGGCGACCTCGACGTCGCGCCCCCGCTTGCCGGGGATCGCGATCCGCGGCTGGTCGTCGAGGTCGACCGGGAGCCCCTCGCGCGAGACCGCGGCCGGGTAGGCGGCGCGGACGGGGTAGACGCCGGCCACGAACCGCCGTTTCTCGAGGACAGGCAGCACGCGTGGGTCGAGCGCGGCGGCGATCGCGTTGAGCACGCGCACGTACCGGTGCTCGGGCGCCAGCCCGGCTCCGTCGGCTGCGAGCCGGGCGAGCAGACGATCCTGGGCTGCCTCCGCCGCGGCCGTCCACCGCTTCTGGTCCTTCTCGCTTGCGCGCCCTCCCGCCGTCTTGACCCGGTCGGCCAGCGACGGCGCATTGAAGACGATGATGAACCGACCGGTGAGCTGGGCAGCGGGCCTCGAACCGAGCAGCCCCTGCCAGGCGACCGAGCGCTCACCGCGGTCCTCGCGCTCGGCGGCGCCGGCGACACCGCCGACGAGGCACCCGCCGACCGCGAGCAGCGTCAGGGCCCTGAGGCTACGCCGCAGACGCATAGGCATCGAGGTCGAGGTACGACGGGCACGGAAGCGCGGTCAGGAAGCGCGCGGCCGAGGCGATCATGGCGGCGTTGTCGGTGCAGTACGCGAGCGGCGCGAGGGCGGCATCCGGGAGCGAGCCGCGGAGCTCGGAGTTCGCGGCGACGCCGCCGACGACCGCGACGGGCGCCTCCCCGGCGCCGCGGCTCGCCGCCTCGAGCCGCTCGACGAGCGCCCGGACGATCGCCCGCTGGTAGGACGCGGCGAGATCCGCGCGCCGGCGTTCGAGCTCGTCCGGGCCGAGGTCGCGGACGGTGTAGAGGAGCGCTGTCTTGAGGCCGGAGAACGAGAAGTCGAGACCGGGGACGCGGGCGACCGGGAAGCGATAGGCGGTCGGATCCCCTTCCTTCGCGAGACGGTCGATCGCGGCCCCGCCCGGGTAGCCGAGGCCGAGCAGCCGTGCCCCCTTGTCGAACGCCTCGCCGGCGGCGTCGTCGAGCGTGGAGCCGAGGATCGTAAACGCCTCCGGCGCGCGCACGTCGAGGAGCATCGTGTGCCCTCCGCTCGCGAGCAGGCAGACGAACGGCGGCTCGATCGCCGCGGGACGCAGGAACAGCGAGGCCACGTGGCCGAGCAGATGGTCGACCGGCACGAGCGGGAGCCGGCGGGCCCACGCGATCGCCTTCGCGGCGCTGATCCCGACGAGGAGCGCCCCGACGAGACCCGGGCCGCGCGTCACCGCGATCCGGTCGATGGCGGCGAGGCCCACGCCCGCGCGCTCGAGCGCTCCGCCGATCACGGGCGTGACGAGCTCGAGATGCCGGCGCGAGGCGACCTCGGGCACGACTCCACCGTAGCGGGCGTGCAGGTCGGCCTGGCTGGAGACGACAGACGAGAGCACCTCGCCGCTCTCCGAGACGACGGCGGCTGCCGTCTCGTCGCACGAGGTCTCGATCCCGAGGATGAGGGCGCCGGCGGCCGCGTCAGGACGCTCCATGCCCATCCTCCCCCGGGGTCGGGTCGCGCCACATGATCAGAGCGTCCTCACGGTTGTCGGTGTAGTACCCGCGCCGGACGCCGCGGGAGACGAAGCCCAGCTTCTCGTACAGGCGGATGGCTCCTGCATTGGAGACGCGCACCTCGAGCGTGTAGCCGCGACGGACGTCCTCGCGGGTCGTCGCGAACACCTGCTCGAGGAGCGCGGTCGCGACGCCACGGCGCCGCCAGGAGGGTGCGGTCGCGACGTTCATCACGTGCCACGCGTCGACGTAGCGGGAGAGGACGAGGTAGCCGACCAGCGTGCCCGTGGCGTCCACGGCGGCGAGGGAGAGCGAGCTCTGCTTCGAGAGCTCCGAGGTGAACATCCCGCGCGACCAGGGCGCCGGGTACGACACGCTCTCGATCGCCTCGATCGCGTCGAGGTCGTCGAGCTCGAGCCGGCGGATCGCGAACGCCGTCACGTCCGCGCCCGGGCGGCAGCGAGGGCGACCATACGATCGGCGTCGGGCGCCCGCACGTACACCGGCCGCACGCCGTCCGCCGGGCCGAACGCGGCCGCCAGGAGCGCGTGGTAGCGCGCCTGCGGGAGGTGGAGCGGGCTCTCGTCCGGCGGCACCACGACCCCGCGCGCCTCGAGCGGCTCGCGGTAGCGGACGGCGCCGTCGCCGACGCAGACCGTCCCGGGAACGAGCTCGA
>VGCB01000518.1 GCA_016870235.1 Actinomycetota bacterium
GGCGGCAGCTCGTCGGCGCGCGACGTCGCGTGCGGCCGGCCCGTGACCTCGCCGGCGCCCACGAGCCGCAGGCCGTGAGCCGCGATCGCGTCCACGTGCGCCTGGTTCAGGTCGAACGCCCAGACCTCGACGTCGTCGAGGGTCGCGAGGTTCGCCGCGAACAGCGAGCCGACCGCTCCGCACCCGACGATGCAGATCCTCATCTGCCCAGCTCCCACGATTCCTCCTTCGCCCTGATCAGCCGGTAGAGCGCCGCGTGCAGCGGCACGGGCACCCCGAGCCGGCCCGCCTCGCGCACGAGTGCTCCGGTGATCGACTCGATCTCCGTCGGCCGGCGCGCGTCGACATCCTCGAGCATCGACGGCCTGTGCGCATGGCCGCGCTGCGTCGCGTGGACATTCATCTCCCACGGATCCTCGTCGAGCTCCACGCCCGCGGCGGCGGCGACCGCCTGCCCTTCCCGGATCAGGTCGTGCACGAGGTGGCCGAGGTCGCCGTTGTCCGCCTCGGCGGCGAAGTGGGGGTCGTGCGGCAGCCCGGTCAGCGCCGCGACGGTGTTCACGGTCGCGTTGAAGACGAGCTTCGACCACTGCATCGGCCGGAGGTCGGCGAACGCCTCCGCCTTCAGCCCTCCACGGCGAATCAGCTCGGCGACCTCCTCCGCGTCGGCGAGCGTCGTCCCGTCGTTCGGCCCGATCCACGTCGCGGTGTCGAGGATGTACTCGACCCACGTGTCCGAGTGGCGGGTCCCGCTCATGAACGTGATCGAGGAGAGAAGCCGCCAGTCGCCGTGCCGGCGGACGACCTCCTCGGCGCCGAGACCGTTCTGGATCGTCATCATCGTCGCGTCGGGGAACCGCCCTTCGAGACGCGCCGCCGTCGCGTCGACGTCGGTGCCCTTACAGGCGATAATCCCGAGGTCGAACGGCTGGAGCGCGTCCGGGTCGGCGGAGGCCTCGATCTCGGCAACGAGCTCGCTCCGCCCGGTGACGCGGAGGCCGCGCTCGACGAGCGCCCGTGCGTGGTCGTCGCGGCGCGTGAGGATCGAGACGTCGACGACGCGTGACAGGTGCGCGGCGAGGAGGCTCCCGATCGTGCCGGCGCCGACGATGCAGACACGTTGGATCATCGTGGTCTCTGCCGGACGGGCGTCTCGCGTGACGGTGCGTGCGCGCGAACGGGTTCCATCACGCGGCCCGGAACCGCGGCATCACCTCGGCGGCGAAGAGCTCCTGGTTCTTGATCGCCATCCAGTGGGGTGCGCCGCCCGCGTTGACGGTGATTCCCACCTCGCTCAGCCCCTCGCAGACCTCGATCGTCTCCTGGATGCGAGCGGCGATGTCGTCGGGCGTCCCGACCCAGACGTAGTCCTCCTCGATCAGCTGCTCGTACGGGAGCTCCGCGAGGCTCTCCATGATTCCCGTCGCGTAGAACCCGTACCCGGCTGACCGGAGCGCGTCCGTCGCCGGCTTCGGCCACTCGGTCAGCGGCGACGCGTTGCCCTGGATGAATCCGGGCACCCAGCGCCGTCCCTCGTGGAGCGCGGTCTCGCGGTCCTCGTCGAGATGGCAGGCGTGGATCCACACGATGTCGGGCGTCGTGCCCTCCTGCGCGCAAGTCGTGCGGTAGAGGTCGAGCTGCTCGGCGAGCACCCCGTACGGAAGGAGCGGCGGCACCACCACCCCGAAGCCCCTCTCGGCGGCCAGCGTGTACGTCCGGTCCGAAGTGCCGCCGAGGAACACCCTGTAGGGCGCTCGGCGGAACGGGACGACGTGCGAGTCCTCGACCTGGAAGAAGGCGCCCTCGTGCGAGAACCGCTCGCGCTCGAGAGCCGTGAAGAGCAGGTCGACGGCTTCCTCGTAGCGGGGTCGCGAATGCTCGTCGAGCCGCTCGCCTGCACGCGTCGGGATCCAGCCGTGGCCCCGCCCCACGCCCCATTCGTAGCGACCCCCGGTGAGGATGTCGGTGACGTTGATCGCGCTCGCCAGCACGGTCGGGTTGTGGTACGGAAGCGCGTGCAGCATCGTCCGGAAGCCGATGTCCCGGGTCCGCTGCGCCGCCGCTGCAAACAGCGCCGTCGGGTTCGCGGAGATCGAGAACTTCGAGAAGAAGAAGTGCTCGATCACCGCGTAGACGTCGTAGCCAAGCCGGTCGGCGTTGACGATCTGCTCGAGCACCTCGGCGTACAGGGTGTCGGCGGTCTTTCCCGGGTGGAGCTGGAGCTCCGAATAGAGGCTGAATCTCACGCGTCCGATTCTCTATCTCGTGACATGTCAGACGCCCGACACTAGTCGGTGTGCCATGTCACGTCAACCGCGGCTTCGGACAACGTGTCAGACCCGTTCTCGAGTGCGGCGTCTCACAACGCTAGACCGGAAACGATTGTTGTGAGACACCGCACTCCCATGCTTGCTGCACGCCGGCGATGCCAGGACGGTGCGGAGACACCGGACGGGCGTGATCCTGAAGCGGTCGCAGCGCGTTTCACCCGGTTTCGGGTGCAACGCTGCGAGAAGCCGCACTA
>VGCB01000519.1 GCA_016870235.1 Actinomycetota bacterium
TCGAGGAGGCGCATCGGCACGTTGACGTAGGCGCCGATCGGATGGCCGAGCGTGCGCCAGCGGGCGAGCTCGCGAAAGGCCCGGTCGAGGACGTGCAGGGTCAGCTCGCGCATCACCGCGGTGCGCTCCACGTGGGGGAGGAACTCCGCGGGCGTGACGAGACCCCGCTCGGGGTGGACGCGGCGCACGAGCGCCTCCGCGGCGACCGGCGCGCCCGTCGCGACCGAGATGATCGGCTGGAAGTGGACGACGAGCTCTCCGTTCTCGAGCGCCGCCTCGAGCTCGCGGACGATACCCACGTCGAGGTTGCCGCGCACCCGCTGCGTGCCCGGCTCGAGCGCGCCGCGCTTGCTCTGGAACATCTTCGCGTCCGCGTGGCCCAGCAGCTCGGCGGGCGAGCCCCCGTCGGTCGGGAAGATGGCAACCCCGACGGACGCGTCGATCTCCGCGACTCCGTCCCCGACCACGAAGGGCGCGCGAAGCTCGCTGCGGATACGGGCGATCAGCGTCGCCGCCTCCTCCTCGGTGGCGGCGCCGAGCGAGAGGACGACGAACTCGTCGCCGCCGATCCGCGCGACCGTGTCGCTCGCGCGCACAACCTCCTCGAGTCGTGCCGCCGTCGCCACGAGCACCTGGTCGCCGGCCTCGTGGCCGCGGACGTCGTTGACCTCCTTGAAGCCGTCGAGGTCGATGACGAGGAGCGAGAACGACTCGCCCGTGCGCTGCGCCCGCGCGATCGCCTGGTCGATGCGGTCGTCGAGAAGCACTCGGTTCGGCAGCCCGGTGAGCGGGTCGCGAAGCGCCATCGCCCGTGCCGCGTCGAGCCGGCGCAGGAGCAGCAGCGTCACGCACCAGGCGATGGAGGCGACGGCTGCTGCCGCCAGCCCGGTCGGGACGGACGCGTGGATGACCGCGACGACGAGCGCGACCGTCGCGGCGATCGCCGCGAGGACGGTGGCGCCGCCCGGCGGGCGGCGGTCCACGGAGAGGAGATGTCGCGTGCCGCTTCGCATGTCTGCCACTCGGGCGACGGGCCGCGCCATGGCTCCGATCGCCCTCACTGACCGTAGAGGCCTCCGGCTCGCCCGTCGTCACTCCCACGAGGGACAGGTGTCCCACGGACGAGTGATCCGCATCGCCCGGTCGCGCTACCCCGGAAGGATCGGCAGCGGAAGCCGGGAACGAGGCGTCGTGGGCGATCGCACGAGACTGCGGATCGCGGGAGCCGCGACCGCCACTGCGCTTGCAGTCGCGTGCTTCGCCGTCCTCGGCTGGTCGGTCGAGGCGGTCGTCGGGGCGCTCGCCTGCGCGGTGCTCGTCGCTGTCACCGTCACCGATCTCGAGCGCCGGATCATTCCCAACCGGGTCGTCGTGCCGGCCTTCGCAGCGGCGCTCGTCGTGCAGACGATCCCCGATCCGTCGGTCGAGTGGATCGTGGCGGCCCTCGCCGCGGGCGGGTTCTTCCTGGTGATGGCGCTCGTCTACCCGGCGGGCCTCGGCATGGGCGACGTGAAGCTGGCGGCCTTCCTCGGGGCCTGGCTCGGTCGCGACGTCGTGGTCGCGCTCTTCGCCGGGTCGGTGCTGGCGCTGCTCCCGTCGATCGTCATCCTCGCGCGGCACGGGGCCCGGGGTCGCAAGGTCGGGATCCCGTTCGCGCCGTTCCTCGCGCTCGGCGGCGTGATCGCGCTCTTCGCAGGTGAGAGGATCCTCGACGCATGGATCGGCTGATCCCGTACGGGCGCATCGCGGCGGTTGCGGCCGCCGTGCTCGCGGTGGCCGGGTGCGGAGGCGGCGGCGAGCCCGAGGGGCCGTGCGACGACGCCGGCTTCCGCAACCAGTCGGAGGAGCTCTACGTTGCGATCGCAACGGCGCAGAACGCCCAGGGCTCGACCGCGCCCTCGGTGCGCGCCGACCTCGAGAAGGGCGTCGCCGTCCTGCGCGCGTACATCGACCGGCATCCTCCCTGCGACGAGGAGCTCGAGAAGCTCGCGGAGTCGGAGCGCCAGGCGCTCGAGCGGCTCGACGCGGCCCTCGAGGCGCTCGCCCGTGGGGAGAGCGGGGCGGACGATCTGGCCGCCGCCGTCGACGCGCTCGGGGCCGTCGAGGTCGCGCTGCGCGGCTGAGGAAGGGTGTGCGGCGGCGTCCGCAGATCAGGCGACGGGCGCGAGGTACGCGCACGGCCGCTCGTCGCCGGCGAGCGGTGACCGGGCGAGGCGCGTGACCCGGAGCGCGATGCCCTCCCGCTCGACCTCGAGCCGGTAGCGGTCGCCGGGCACGAAGCGGACGTGACCCGTCTCGGCAACCTGCCCGTCGCGCTCCCGCTGCTCGTCGCGCTCCCGCGCGGCGAGCGCGATCTGGTCGCGTTGCCTCTCGATCTCCTCCTGCGCCGCCGCGAGCTCGCGACCGACCGTCTCGAGCCGGCGCGCGCGCTCGGTCACCTGCTCCTCACGGCCGGCGATCTCGCGCGCGCGGGCCTCGAGCGCCGCCTCGCGCTCCTCCAGG
>VGCB01000520.1 GCA_016870235.1 Actinomycetota bacterium
CCCGGCCTCCTCGAGCAGATCGGCGAACTCGCGGCCGACACCCTTGATGCGCATCAGATCGGCGTGGTTGACCCAGCGCAGGATCTCCGCTCCGTCGACGGCGAGCGCCTTCGCGAGCGCGCGGCGACCGGCCGGGCGCGCACCCCGCTCGAGCAGCTGGGCGGTGGTCGTGATCCCCTCGCCGTCGAGGAGCCCGCGGAGGGCGGCGTCCACGTGCTCGAGCTCCTCGACGTCCCGACCCTGCACGTCGGCATCCGCAGCGGTGTCCGCGACGTCAGGCGCAGGCGCCGGCTCGACGGCGAGGGTCGCGATCTCAGCGGTCGGCTCGACAGCCGGCTCGGAGGCCGCTGCCGGCGCCGCGACGGCCGGAGCCGTCTCGGGCCGTACGCGCGGGACCGGCAGCACGTCCACGATCGCCTTGCCCCGCTGCCGCGCGACGTCCTCGGGGCGGCGCAGCCTGCGCAGGCCGTCCACCGTCGCCTTCGCCATGTTGATCGGGTTCGTGGTGCCGAGGCTCTTCGCGAGCACGTCGCGGATGCCGGCGAGCTCGAGGACGGCGCGGACGCCGCCCCCCGCGATGACGCCGGTACCGCCGCTCGCCGGGCGCAGCACGACGCGGGCGGCGTCGAACTCACCGGTGATCTCGTGGGTGATCGTAGTGCCGTGGCGCGGCACGGTGAAGAGGTTCTTCTTCGCGTCGTCCACGGCCTTCGAGATCGCGAGGGGCACCTCGCGCGCCTTCCCGTAGCCGACGCCGACGCGGTCGACCTCGTCGCCGACGACGACGAGGGCGGTGAACGAGAAGCGCCGGCCGCCCTTGACGACCTTGGCGACCCGGTTGATCTCGATGACCCGCTCCTTGAGCTCGCGGGTCTCGGCGACTTCGACGGTGCTCAAAACCGGAGCCCTCCTTCGCGGGCGCCGTCGGCGAGCGCCTTCACACGTCCGTGATAGAGATAACCGCCGCGATCGAACACGCAGGTCTCGACGCCGACCTTCTTCGCCGCCCATGCGAGCCGGAGCCCGACGTCCTTCGCCTGGTCGGTCTTCGTGCCGGTGACCGGTCGCAGCGCCAGCCAGTCGGCAGACGCCACCGTCCGCCCGCTCTCGTCGTCGACGAGCTGCGCGAAGATGCCGCGGTTCGAGCGGAAGACGACGAGCCGCGGGCGCGCGGCGGTACCCGAGACCTTGCCGCGGACGCGGCGATGACGGCGAAGGCGCGCCTCGCGTGTGGACAGACTCGAGCTCATGCCCTCTTACCGACCTTTCTCCGTACCTGCTCGTCCTTGTAGCGCACGCCCTTGCCCTTGTAGGGCTCGGGCGGCCGGACCTTCCTGATCTCCGCGGCCGTCTGGCCGACGACCTGCTTGTCCGTCCCCTTGACGATGACCTGCGTCGGCACCGGCACCTCGAACGAGATCCCGGGCCGCGGCGTCACGGTGATCGGGTGCGAGTACCCGAGCGCGAGCTCGAGATCGCTGCCCTTGAGCGTCGCCCGGTAGCCGACGCCGACGATGTCGAGCTGCTTGGCGAACCCGTTCGTGACGCCCTCGACCATGTTGGAGACGAGCGTCCGGGTGAGGCCGTGGAGGGCGCGGTCGGGGCCGCGGTCGGTCGGCCGCGTCACCGTGAGCACGCCGTCCGCCTCGGCGACGGTGATCCGCGCGGGGATCGCCTGCTCGAGGACGCCCAGCGGCCCGGTCACCTTCACGTGCCCGGGCTTGAGCTCGACGGTGACCCCGGCGGGGACGTCGATCGGCTTCCGTCCGATCCGCGACATCGCTTACCAGACGAAGGCGATCACCTCGCCGCCGATGCCGCGCTCCGCGGCCTGACGGCTGGTGATGATGCCGGTCGAGGTTGACAGGATCGCGGTTCCGAGCCCGCCGAGAACGCGCGGCAGGCGGTCCTTCTTCGCGTAGACGCGGCGCCCGGGCTTCGACACCCGCTTGAGATCGGTGATCACTCGCTCGCGGTTCCGTCCGAACTTGAGCTCGATCACGAGCTGGGCGACGGGCTCCGCCTCGACGATGCGGTAGTCCTTGATGTAGCCCTCGTCCTTCAAGAGGCGCGCGATCTCCTCCTTCATCCGCGAGGTCGGCATAGACGCGCTCTCGTGCATCGCCCGGTTGGCGTTGCGGATGCGCGTGAGCATGTCGGCGATCGGGTCGGTCAGCATCTCGGGTCTCCTACCACGAGCTCTTGGTCATGCCGGGGATCGCGCCCTCGTGCGCAAGGTCGCGAAGGCAGATCCGGCAGAGCCGGAACCGGCGATAGACGGACCGCGGCCGACCGCATCGGTTGCAGCGCGTGTACGCCGAGACCGCGTGCTTCGGCGTTCGCTTCTGCTTCGCGACCAGCGACTTCTTGGCCATTTAGCCGTCCCTTCTCTCGTTGGCGAAGGGGAGCCCGAGGGCGCGCAGGAGCGCGCGCGCGTGCTCGTCCGTCTCCGCCGTCGTCGTGATGGCGATGTCCAGCCCGCGGACCGACTGCACG
>VGCB01000521.1 GCA_016870235.1 Actinomycetota bacterium
ACGCGACCTCCGCCTTCCAGATCTCGTTCCCGTCCTGGCTGACGGCGACCGCCGGCACGATCGCGACCGCCGCGATCAGGAGCGCGCAGAGCTTGATTCGGACCATCGAGGCCTCCTTCGAGTCGTAGGTGCTCGAAGGAGCGAGCGGGCACGGCTCCTGATACACGGATCCGCCGGTCGCGGACAGCGACCGCGCGAGTCTCAGCCGTTCGGGCTACGCGCGGAGGACGACCGGCAGCGACGGCGGCGAGTGGAGCATGAAGCCCTCGCCCGCCGGCAGCTCGCCGGCCGGCTCGATCGTCCCGACCCGCGCGATCAGCTCGGTGAAGGCGTGCGCCATCTCCACCTGCGCGAGCCGCGAGCCGGCGCAGTGGTGGTTGCCGGCGCCGAACGGGAGGATGTCGCCCGCCGCCGTGAACTGGATGTCGCCGCGGCCCTTGAAGCGGTCGTGGTCGAACCGGTGCGGGTCGTCGAAGAAGGTGCCGTCGCGGTTCGCAGAGACGATCAGCACGCAGACCTTGTCGCCGGCCGCGACCGAGGCGCCGTCGAAGTCGACGCCGTCGAGCGCGACCCGCATCGTGCCGTTCACCGGCGGGTACACGCGGAGCGCCTCGGCGCTGAAGGCGCTCAGGGCCTCCGGATCGCCGTGGTTGGCGCGAAGCCACGCCCACTCCGCCGGGTCGAGCGCGACGTGCCGGAGGATGCTCGTGATCACCCGCTCGGTCGTCTCGATCCCGGCGGCGAGCAGGAAGATGACGGTGGCGACGATCTCCTCGTGGGGGAGAGGCGCACCGTCGTACTCGGCGGTGACGAGGTCCGAGACGAGGTCGTTGCCGGGGCTCCGGCGCCGCTCCTCGATGATCGGCTCGAGGAACGCCGCCACCTCCTCGCGGGCCCGGAAGGCGGCGGCACGGGCGCCGGGGTCGGAGATGCTGGAGACGCCGCCGGCGACGATCAGGCGGTACCAGTCGCGGAAGCGGCCGGCCTCGTGGATCCCGGTCAGCTGCGTGATCGCGAGCAGCGGCACCCACATCGCGTACTGCTCGCGGAGATCGACCGGCTCGCCGAGTGGCAGCTTCGAGGCGGTCGTCCGCGCGATCTCGTGGACGAGCGCGTCGAGCCGCTCGCGGAGCGACCGCTGGCTGCGCATCTCGCGCGCGACGATCCCGACCTTCTTGTTGTGCTCGCGTCCCCGCATCTGCAGGAAGGAGCGGCCGAAGGCGGGAGCGCCGGCCCCGTGCTTGGGCGGCTCGAAGCGCGTGTCGTCGCGCAGCACGCTGCGCACGTCCTCGTACCGGGTCGCGACCCAGGACTCGAGGCGGTGGCTGTAAAAGACCGGGAGCTCCTCGCGGAGCCGCTCGAAGACCGCGTGGCGGTCGACGCCGGCGCGGCCGCCGACGACCGCGTCGAACGCCTCCACGAGCCCGGGGCCGCTGGTGCCGCTCGCCACGCCGGGATCCTCGCACGTACGCCGAATCCTTACAAACACCTGCAGGGGCTAGCCGTCGAAGTTGGAAACGAGGAAACGAGCCTCGTGACAGAAGTCTCAAGGATTGGGGTCTACGCGCCGACTACCTGTCGTACAAGGCGTCGAAACCCCCCTGGAAGGAACGGTTCACGATGAAGGATCTCCAGTCGAAGTTGGAGGCCCTCGCGCGGCAGAGCTCGACGAGCACGGGCGAGGCCATGCACCTCAACGAGTACCTGGAGGTGGTTGCCGCCAACCCCTTTGTGGCCGCGACCGCGCCGGAGCGCGTGTTCGACATGATCGACCGGGCGGGCTTCGTCGGCGAGACGCGCGCCGCCTCGTTCTTCGCCGACGAGATCTTCGACCTGGAGCGGCCGCTGTCGCAGCTCGCGGGGTACTTCGAGTCGGCCGCGCAGGGCCACGAGACGCGGCGGCGGATCCTGCTCCTGTGGGGGCCTCCGGGTGGGGCGAAGTCGAGCATCGTGGCGAAGCTGAAGCGGGGGCTCGAGGCGTACTCGCGGACGGATCGCGGCGCCGTCTACGCGCTGGATGGCTGTCCGATGCACGAGGAGCCGCTGCACCTGATCCCGGACGACTCGGGCGCCCGCGACGACGTCCGGAGCACGTACGGCGTTCGGGTCGAGGGCGATCTGTGCCCCGTGTGCCGGTACCGGCTGGAGCGCGAGTTCGAGGGGGATTTCCTGCACTTCCCGATCCGGCGGATCTTCTTCTCGGAGTCGCGGCGGGTGGGGATCGCGACGTTCGAGCCGTCGGATCCGAAGTCGATGTCGATCGAGATGCTGACCTCGGGGATCAACTTCAAGGCGATCGAGGAGCACGGCTCGGACGACCATCCGCTCGCGCTCGATTGGGCGGGGGAGTTCGTGAAGGCGAATCGGGGGATCTTCGAGGCGGTCGAGTTCTTCAAGAACCCGCGCGAGTTCCTCTACTCGTTTCTGTCGTTGGCGCAGGAGCGGCAGTTCAAGATCCCGAAGTTCGGGTACATCCCGGCGGACATCGCG
>VGCB01000522.1 GCA_016870235.1 Actinomycetota bacterium
GCGCGAGGTCGCGCCCGTCGGCGTTCGCGGGGAGGACGACGGCGTCCTCGTCGGCGAGCGCCGCCGCGAGGGCTTCGGCCCAGGCGATCGGCGCGAAGTCGCCGAGCTCGGCGACCCGGACACGCGTCGTTGCGGCGACGAACTCCGCCGCGGCCAGCCGGCAGCCCGTGCCCACGAGGAGGACGTTGCCCCCGCACTCCGCGATCGTCTCGTCGGCACCGGTCGCGAGGACGCCGCCGCGCACAGGCACGACCGCGATCACAGGAGCGCTCCGATCCGGTCGCCCTCGATCACGGCCGCGTGCGCGCGGCGCGGCGCCACGCAGTCGCCGACGCGGTGCACGGGCGGGCCGGCCCCGGCCCTCTCGCGGGCGCGGAGCGCGTGGTATAGCTCGTCCGCGGGTGCCTGCTGGCCGGCGACGACGACCCAGGTGACGCGCCGCTCACCCGGCTCGCCGGTCAGCAGATCCTGAACGGCGACTCCGCCGTCGATCAGGCCGGTGACCATCGTCTCGGGTGTCTGCACGATCCCCTTCCGTGTCGCCCGCAGCCACCAGGTCTCGAGGTCGAGGGTGATCCCGAGGTCCTGCCCGACCACCATCCCGGGGCTCGCGATCTCGACGGCGCAGCCGCGGTCGGCGAGAACCTCGGCGACGCTCGTCGCCTGGTGGAACCCCAGCTCGTCGACGACGAGAACGCTTCCCTCCGGGTGCGCACGACCCTCGAGCACGTCGCGGACGTCGACGACCGCCGGCTGCCCCTCCGTCGCCTCCGCCGGCGCCCACCACGGTCGGGAGGGCTGCGCCCCGGTCGCGACGACGACTGCGTCGGGCGGCTCCGCGACGACCGCGTCCTCGTCGATCCACCGTTCGGTCTCGATCTCGACCCCGAGCCGCCGGAGCTCCGCCATCTGGTTCCGGACGAGGTCGCCGAGCTCCGCCCGCGACGGCGCCGTGGCGGCGACGCGGATCTGTCCTCCGGGCTCCTCCTCGGCCTCGACGAGCCGAACCCGGTGGCCGCGACGCGCGGCCGTGATCGCCGCTTGCATCCCGGCCGGCCCGGCGCCGACGACGAGAACCCGTTTCGCCGTGCTCGCGGCCGACAGCGGTATCGCCTCGTCGCCGGTGCGTGGGCTCTCGATGCAGGCGAGCCGACGGTTGAGCCCCATGCGGCCGACGCACTCCTGGTTGCACGAGAGGCAGAGCCGGATCTCGTCGGGAAGACCCGCGCGCGCCTTGGCCGCGAAGTCGGCGTCCGCGATCTGCCCGCGGACGACGCCGACGAGATCGCAGTGGCCGTCGGCGAGCGCGCGGTCGGCCTGCAGCGGGTCCTTGAAGCGCCCGACGCCGACGACGGGGAGTCGCACGGCCTCGCGGATCGCGGAGGGGATGAAGAGCGCGTACCCCGGCGGCACGGCCATCGAGGCCTCGATCATGTAGAGGGTCGCGGTCGCGACGCCGATCGACGTGTTCACGTAGTCGATCTGGCCGGTCGCCTCCACGAGCCGCGCCGTCTCGACGGCCTCGTCGATCGTGATCCCGTCGTCGATCAGCTCGTCGCCGCACAGCCTGACCCCGAGGGCGAGCCCCGGGCCGATCGCCTCCCGCACGGCGGCGACGATCTCGAGCAGGAGCGTTGCGCGATTCTCGAGCGAGCCGCCGTAGCGGTCGGTGCGCAGGTTGGTGGCCCGCGAGAGGAAGCCCCGGAGGAGCGAGGAGTGCGAGCACTGCAGCTCGATCCCGTCGAAGCCACCTGTGCGGCAGCGCTCGGCGACGAGCGCGTAGCCCGCGACGACCTCGGCGATCTCGCGCGCGTCGATCGCCTTCGGCACCTCGCGGAAGAGCGGGTCGGCGACCGCGGACGGCGCCCAGGCGGGCAGCCGCGAGTACATGCCGGAGCCCTGCCCGCCGTTGTGGTTGATCTGCGCGAAGACGGGGACGTCGTGACGGTGGACGGCCTGGGTGATCGCGCGGTAGCCGGGGATCACGTCCGGGCGGAAGCCGTGGATCAGCTTCTCGTAGGGCCAGTCGGTCGGGTGCGTCGAATGCTCCTCGGTCACGATCAGCCCGGCGCCGCCCACCGCTCGGGCCGCGTAGTAGGCCGCGTGCCGCTCGGTCGGCAGGCCATCCTCGGCGAAGTTCGTCAGGTGGGCGGAGAACACGATGCGGTTTCGGACGACGACCGGCCCGAGTCGCAGCGGCGTGAAGAGGTGCCGATAGCGGCTCATGCGGCCGAGCCCTGCAGCTCGTCCGACTGAAGTCGGACGCGGGGGTCGGCGTCGTTGTCCCCGTCCGACTTCAGTCGGACGGCGCCGCCTGCGGCGCGCTCGAGCGCGAAGACCGCGCGCCGTCCCTCCCGCACCGCTTCGAGCAGTGTCCGCGGCGCCACGGCGTCGCCGGCCACGACGGCCTGCGAGCCCTCCGACGCCGGAGCCGGAAGGCGGTGCCCGGCGTCGACCACGAGCGCCGCCGGCAGCGC
>VGCB01000523.1 GCA_016870235.1 Actinomycetota bacterium
CTCGTCTACACGCATCCGGAGACGGGCTTCCCGCTCGCGATCTGCGACGGCTCCTTCCACACCCTCATGCGCACCGGCTCCTCGGCGGCGGTGTCGGCGAAGTGGCTCGCCCGCAAGGACTCGAAGGTGCTCGCGATCGCGGGCACGGGCAGCGTCGGCGTCGGCTCGCTCGCCACGTGCGACCCCGTGTTCCCCTGGGAGGAGGTGCGGGTCTGGAGCCGCCGGCAGGCGTCGCTCGACCGCTTCCTCGCCGAGGAGGCGCAGAAGTACCCGCATCTGCGGATCGTCGGCTCGACTGACCTCGAGCAGGTCGTGCGCGGCGCCGACGTGATCGTCACGGCCACCCATGCGCGCGGCTGGATCGTCGACGAGGCGTGGGTGAAGCCGGGCGCGCACATCGCCGCGCTCGGCGCCGACCTCGCGGGCGAGCAGGAGCTGCACCCGGCGCTCCTCCAGCGCGGGCGCGTCTTCGTCGACGACATCCGCCAGTGCCGCGAGGACGGCGAGATCAACGTCGCGCTCCGCGAGGGGCTGATCGCGGAAGCCGACGTCGCCGGCGAGATCGGCAAGGTGATCTGCGGCGAGCTCGAGGGCCGGCAGTCGGACGAGCAGATCACCGTGTTCGACTCGACCGGGATCGCGCTGCAGGACTCGGCCACCGTGCCGCTCGAGGTGGAGCGCGCACGCGCCGCCGGCGTCGGCATCGAGAAGAAGATGATAAGTACGTAGCGCGGCTGCGCCGCACGACGTGCTTTCCGTTGGATCTGGAGAAGGAGGAGAAAGGGTCGTGTGCGATCTCCATGACGTTGCTTTTGGTGCGTCGGGCGAGGACGAGTGGTTCCTCGATACGCCCCTCGTGCGCTCCTTCATCCACGACGTGCGCCACGCGATCGCGGACGCCGCCTCGCCCGAGGACGCCTGCGAGCGGATCAAGCCCGGGTTCACCGCGCTGCTCGACGACCCCGGCTGGCTCCCCGTGGCGTACATGGCCGACGCGCCCGAGAGCGGGATGGGTGGCGGGATCGGCCAGTGGCTCCTGTTCCGTGCCGGCGACGGCTCGCTCTCGCTCTTCTCGCTCGTCGTCCCCTCGGGCTCGCAGACCCCGGTGCACGACCATCTCGCATGGGGCCTGATCGGCCTCTACCGGGGCACCCAGGACGAGGACGTGTACGAGCTTACCGCGGCCGGCGGTGCCCGCTACCTCCGAAGCCAGAAGGTCGAGCCCGGCGACTTCTTCGCCCTGATCCCGCCCGACGGCGACATCCACCGCGTCCGCACCACCTCGAGCGAGACCTCCGTCTCGATCCACCTGCTGACGAACGACACCGGCTGCATCTGGCGCCACCGCTACGACGCCGACAGCGGCGAAGCCGCACCGTTCCGGTCGGGATACGTCAATGCCGGCTGTCGCGACTGAGGGCTTGGCCGTTTTCGCGCGCGTCAGGTGGGGTGAGGGACCGACGTACCAGACGCGCTCTGTTCGTTTGCCTGCCTGGCCGTGTTCTCGCGCATCCGGTTGGGTGAGGATCCGAGCTCTCTCGCGTCTGCTACCTCCCGTCACTCACCCAGCAGACGCGAGAGAGCTCGGCAATAGACAGAGGTCGCGGAGGGAGAGCGTGCCGCCAGGCCCCGCCTCCCTCCGCGTCGCAGACCCCTCTAGAGGGAGGGGTCCCAGGGAACCGCAGGTTCCCGGCTTCAGGATCCGAGCTCTCTCGCGTCTGCTACGTCGGTCCCTCACTCAGCAGACGCGAGAGAGCTCGGCAAATGTCATCGCGTGCGGAACTGCCCCACGAGCTGCTCCAGGCCCTCGGCGGTGCGGGCGAACTCCTGGGCGGACGCCGCGATCTCCTCGGTCGAGGCGGAGGTCTCCTCGGTCGAGGCCGACGAGCCGCGCCGTGTCGGACTGCATCTCCTGGCTCAGGCTCCCGTCGGTCGAGACCTTCTGCAGCTCGGCGAGCGCCTTGCGCGTGCCGGCGAGGGACTTCTCGAAGTCCGCCCGGCTCTCGCCCTCGTCGAGGACGTACCCGGTCTGCCAGCCGTTCAGGTCGGCTGCGAAGTAGCGCACCTCCTCGGCGGCGATCACCTTGGGCACGACGTCCTCGGCGGTGTGGTCGTACGACGACGCGAGCCGCCCCATGCCCCAGAACGCGACAGCCGTGAGGACGGCGAGGAGCAGGACGACGAGGTCGACGCAAGCTTCCGGCCGATCGGAAGGTTCCGCCACAGCTGCATTCGTGCGCTCCCTGAGATCGACGGCGAGACGCGGAGGAGGGTCCGCCATGTCGTCGTCGGTCGGAGCGCCGGCGGATTGAGGGGCCCGGCGTGCGACGCCGGAGATCGCTCAGCGGTGCGCGAACGCCGGCTTGCGCTTCTCGACGAAGGCGGCCACGCCCTCGCGGACGTCGGCCGTGCCGAAGAGGCCGAGGAAGAGCTCACGCTCGCGGTCGAGCCCGGCGCCGATCTCC
>VGCB01000524.1 GCA_016870235.1 Actinomycetota bacterium
CGCGCGAAGGACGCGAACCCGCGCGATCGTGAACGCGCTCTCCGTCCGCAGGAAGGTCTTCGCCACGAGGAAGCCGTGCTCCTTGACGGGATGCGAGAAGAGCGCCGGCAGATCGGGCACCTGCACGCGTCGCGGCGGAGCGCCGCCGAAGCCCTGGCTCAGGAACATCTCCTCCGTCATCTGGGGGAACGACGGGTTGTACGCCGTCAGCTCCTGCACCTCGCCGACCACGCGGCCGCCGTCGCCGTCCGTCGCGACCACGAGCTGGCCGGCGGTCACGTCGCGGATCGCGACGAATCGCAGCTCGCGCAGCGAGGGGAAGTCCATGACGACGCCGACGAGCTCGTCCCGCAGCTCTTCCGCCTCCGTCCAGATCCGGTCGAAATGCGCGGCCGCCTCGGCGGCGGCGTCTCCGTCGACGAGGACGCCACCCTCTTCGTTGCGCCAGTGCGGCCGTTCCACGTAGCCGTAGCCGCCACGCCGCGTCATGTTGGATGACCCGACGAGCGCCTGCGAGCGATCGGCGACGACGAGCTTCGCGTGGAGCCTGCGCGAGTGGCGGAGCTCGACCCCTTCGCGCGCGAGATCCTCGAGTGCGGCCAGGTCGGTGATCCGCAGATCCGACTCCTCCGAGACCCGGTAGGCGATGCGGACGCGCAGCTCGCCGGACTGGATGCGCGGCAGAGCCTTCGCGAGCAGCTTCTGGATCGGCCACGGCTCGATCCACGGCGACGCGATGTCGAGCGTCTCGGCGGCAGCAGCCACGAGGTCACGCGCAACGTCGCCGACACGATCCTGAGTGACGTACGAGACCGCTCGAGCGCTTGTGGCAGAAGACGCCAGGCCTGGATTCTAGAGAGCTGTTATGCCGGGAGACAACTACCAGGGAGTCCAGGTTGACTACCGATCAGTACAGGATCACATCTCCGCGGAGACACGTCCGGCTGGTGCCAGGCGCGGGAGCATCGGGGCAGACCCCTACCCCGCGTCTGGCTCCAGCCAGACGCGAAAAGCAGGTGACTGACTCGGATGCAGGAGGGGTTCCCAAGGGGAACCTCGTTCCCCTGGCTTCAGGAGACGAATCGCTCGATCCCGAGCCCACCCTGATCAAGCGGGGTCGTTTCCGCGCGCGTCTGGTACCTCGGTCCCTCGACCCACCAGACGCGCGCGGAAACGGCCAGGTACTCAATACAGCACGACGCCCCGCAGGTTCTTGCCGCTCATCATGTCGGCGTAGCCCTCGTTGATCTGGCCGAGGGTGTACGTGTTGGTGACGAGCTGGTCGAGCTTGAGGTCGCCGCGGCGGTAGAGGTCGACGAGCTTCGGGATCGAGAGGTTCGGCGCGGACTTGCCGTAGAGGCCGCCGCGGATCTGCTTCTCGTAGAGGACGAACGCGAAGAGGCTGAGCTTCGCGTCGGTCTGGGTCATCGCCGAGACGGAGGAGATCGCGAGGACGCCGCCCTTCGAGATCAGGGCGAGCGCCGGGTCGATCATCTCGCCGTCGACGACGCCGACGGTGATGATCGCCCTGTCGGCGCCGACGCCGCGGGTGAGCGACGTCACGAGCTCCTGCGCCTCCTCGATCGAGGCGGCGGCGTGGGTGGCGCCGAACTCCTCGATCGCGATCTCGCGCTTCCACGCGACCGGGTCGATCGCGATCACGGTCTTCGCGCCCGCGTAGCGGGCTCCCTGCACCGCGTTCATGCCGACGCCGCCGCACCCGATCACGCAGACGACGTCGCCCGGCTCGACCTCGGCGAGCGTGACCGCGGAGCCCCAGCCGGTGGGGACGCCGCAGGCGACGAGCACGACCTTGTCGAGCGGGACGTCCTTCTCGACCCTGACGAGCGAGTCCTGCGGGCAGACGACGTGCTCGGCGAACGTGCCGGTGTACGTGCCGACGAACACCGGCTGGCCGTCGGTCGTGTGGACGCGGTGGGTGCCGTCCATCGCCTTGCCGGAGAGGAGCTCGGCGCCGCGGTCGCACAGGTTGCCGCGACCCGCGGTGCACCAGCGGCACTGGCCGCACGAGGGCATGAACGACGTGATCACATGGTCGCCGGGCGCGACCTTGGTGACACCGGCGCCGACCTCCCTGACGACGCCCGCACCCTCGTGGCCGAGGAGGAGCGGCAGCTCGGAGAGGACGCCGTCGCCCGTGTCGTAGTGGTAGTCGGAGTGGCAGAGGCCGGCGGCGACGAGCTCGACGAGCACCTCGCCGTCCTTCGGCGCGCCGAGCTCGAGCTCGGTCACGGTGAAGCCGCTGTTCGTCCCGGCGTTGATGAGCAGGGCGCCTCGAGTCCTCACTGATCACCTCTCCTGTTCGTCGTCGATCGCCGCCGGCGGGCCGGCTGCGGCGACAATACGGCGGGATCGAAGGGGCGTCAAGCGACTAGTCGGACTGTCCAGCGGAGGCGGCGTCGATGCGGAGTCGGAGCGGCGCGAGCGTCCGGTGCCGC
>VGCB01000525.1 GCA_016870235.1 Actinomycetota bacterium
CGAGCCGCTGGGTCATCCCGCGCGAGAAGCGGGCGACGCGCTCGGCGCGCGCCTCCCAGAGCCCGAGGCGATCGAGCAGCATCCCGATCCGCTCCCGCCGCTCGGGGACGCGGTAGAGCCTCCCGTAGAGGTCGAGGTTCTCGAGCGCGGTCAGCTCGCGATAGACCAGCGGCTCGTGGCCGAGGTAGCCGATGCGCGAGCGGTCGAGCGCGACCCCGACCGTGCCCCTCGTCGGCGCCTGGAGCCCGACCAGGAGCCGTAGGAGGGTCGTCTTGCCGCTCCCGTTCGGCCCCGTCACGAGCAGGGTCTCCCCCTCGTTGAGCTCGAACGAGACCTCCCGGAGCACGCGCCGCATCCCGTAGCGCTTGTCGACGTCGCGCACCGAGACGAGCGGGCTGGTCGGGCGCGCGTCCACGGCTCAGACGAGCGTGTCGAGGGCGACGAGGACGCCGAAGGCGATGCTGAGGACGCCGTTGACCGTGAAGAACGCGGCGTCGAGGCGGCGGAGGTCGCCGGGATCGACGATCGCGTGCTCGTACGCGAGCAGCCCGACGACGACCGCGACCCCGAGCCAGTACCACGCGCCGCCGTCGAGCCCGAGCCCGACGGCGAGCAGACCGCCGACGGTCGCCGCGTGGAGGGCCCTGGCTCCGCCGAACGCCCCGCCGACCCCGAAGCGCGTCGCCCACGAGTGGAGCCCGGCAGAGCGGTCGTAGTCGAGGTCGAGAAGCGCGTAGAAGAGATCGAAGCCGGCGACCCACGCGGCGACGGCCGCGGCGAGCGCCCACGCCTCCCAGGGCGCGTCGCCGCGCACTGCGAGCCAGGCGCCGACCGGGGCGAGGCCGATGGAGGCCCCGAGCCACAGGTGGCAGAGCCAGGTGACGCGCTTGAGGTACGGGTAGACGACGAACAGCGCGACCGGGATCGGCCACAGCCAGCGGAGGACCGGGTCGAGGTTGAAGGCCGAGAGCAGGTACAGGCCGAGAGCGGCGGCACACAGGGCCACGACCTGCGCCGGCGTCAGCTGACCGCTCGGGAGCTCGCGCACCGCCGTCCGCGGGTTGCGTGCGTCGATGCCGGCGTCGATCAGCCGGTTGAGCCCCATCGCGAGCGTGCGCGCGCCGACCATCGCGAGCGTGATCCAGCCCATCGTCTCCCATCCAGGCCAGCCGTCGACCGCGAGCAGCGCGCCGGCGTACGCGAAGGGCAGAGCGAAGACCGTGTGCTCGAGGCGGACGAGCCGCGCGAACCGAACGGGGAGCGGCGCCACCTCTGTTGTCACGTCTGACGATGCTCCGAGGCGCGGTCGTCGGCGGCGAGGTCGAGCCCGTGTCGGAGCGCGGGCAGCAGCACGGCGAAGCCGTCACGGCAGCCGCCGGGCGAGCCGGGCAGATTGACGATCAGCGCGGAGCCGCGAAGCCCCGCGACCCCGCGCGAGAGGAGCGCGTGGGGCGTCCGCGTGAGAGCGTCGGCCCGGATCGCCTCCGCGATGCCCTGCGCCTCGCGGTCGAGCAGCGGCCGGGTCGCCTCCGGGGTGACGTCGCGGGGAGTGAAGCCCGTCCCCCCGGTCGTCAACACGAGCCTCGCCTGCGCGGCGAGGTCGATGATCGCGGCTGCGATCGCGTCGGCCTCGTCGGGGACGACCTGCCGGACGACCTCGAAGCCCTCTCCGGCGAGGAGATCCGCGAGCGCGTCGCCGCTGCGGTCGTCCCGGACGCCGTGGTGGACGCCGTCCGAGACGGTGAGGACGGCCGCCTTCACGCAGGGATCTCCTTCCGCTTCTCGACGAGGACGATCCCGTCGATCTCCATCGCCTTGTCGATCGCCTTCGCCATGTCGTAGACGGTGAGCGCGGCGACCGAGACGGCGGTCAGCGCCTCCATCTCGACCCCGGTCTGCGCCGCCGTCTCGACGATCGCCTCGATCGCGACGCCGGCCTCGTCGATCTCGAGGGAGACGTTGGCGACCGTCAACGCGAGCGGGTGGCAGAGCGGGATCAGCTCGCTCGTTCGCTTCGCGGCCATCACGCCCGCGATCTGAGCGGTCACGAGCGCATCGCCCTTGGGCAGGGAGCGCAGCCGTGCCGCCGTCTCGGGCGCCATCCGGACGCGACCCCGCGCGACAGCGCGACGGCGCGAGACGGGCTTCGGGCCGACGTCGACCATCCGGACGTCACCGGTGCCCTCGTCGACGTGGGAGAGATCGCTCATCGTAACTGCCGGATGACAAGAGGGCTTTGGGCCCCCGCGTCGGGGATGGCGTGATCGTACTCGTCTCCGGGGTCGAGGCCGGGCGAGGAGCCCGCTCAGCTCGGGCTGGCGGGCCGCTCCGAGAGGACGACGCGCCCGACCTGGCGGCGCCCGTCCCGGACGACGGTGAACGGCACCTTCTGACCGGGTCGCAGCTTCTCGGTGATGATCCGCGAGATGTCCTCGGCCGAGCGGACGGGTGTC
>VGCB01000526.1 GCA_016870235.1 Actinomycetota bacterium
AGCCGGTGCTTGGACGGCTCCGACCGGATCAGCATGATCGAGTCCGACCGGTTCGCGCCCTGCCGGCCGCCGTACGCCGAGCCGTCGGTGCCGAGCACGAGGATCGTCGTCTCCTTCGACGACAGGAGGCCGTCCTGCTGGGCGAGCTGGGACACGACCTCTTCCGGGACGCGTCCGTTCGCGGCGTCGATCCCGTTGTCGAACGAGCGGTAGCTCGTCACCGCCCACGCGACGAGGAGCGCGACTGCGAGGACGAGCAGGAGCACGAACCAGCGGAAGAGGTGCAGCTTGCGCCGCCGCCGACGCTTGCCGGTCGACGGTTCGTCCTTCCGCTTCCCGCGGCTGTCCGTGTCGAGCCGGCGAAGCGGGACACGGCCCTTTGTCCGCCCGCCCTTGTAGCGGCGGTACGGCTTCTCCTCGGTGGCCATGTGCGGGGGATATGGTAGCCACGCGATGGGGACGGAACGGGCCATCGGAGTCGACGTCGGAGGGACGAGCATCCGGGCGGGCGTCGTCGGGCGGGACGGAGTCGTCGATCGTCGTGCGAAGCGCGCGACCCCGCTCTCCTCGCAGGACGAGATGATGGCGGTGCTCGAGGAGACGATCGAGGAGCTGCTCGGCGACGACGTCTGCGGGATCGGGCTCGGCGTCCCGCTGATCATCGACCCAATCACCCGGATCGCGTTCCACGGGACGAACCTGCCGGTCGTGGAGCTGGACCTCGTCGGGCGTCTGCGGGCGCGATTCGGTCTCCCGACGGCCGTCGACAACGACGGCAACGTCGCCGCGCTCGCCGAGTGGGCGCTGGGAGCGGGCAAGGGCACGCGCGATCTCGTGGTGCTCACGCTCGGCACGGGCGTCGGCGGGGGGCTCGTGATCGCGGGGCGCCCGTACCACGGCTGGGCGGAGATCGGGCACATCGTCATCGACGCGGACGGGCCGCCCTGTCAGGGGACGTGCCACGGACGCGGGCACCTCGAGGGGCTCGTGTCCGGGACGGCCGCCGATGCGGTCGCCGAGCGTCTCTACGGCGTCGGGGCCGACGCGCGCGTCCTCCTCGAGCACGCGCGGAGCGGGGAGGAGGCGGCGAGGACGGAGGTCGAGCGGATCGGGCATCTCCTCGGGATCGGGATCGGCTCGCTCGTGAACCTCTTCTTCCCCGATCGGGTCGTCGTCGGCGGCGGGTTCGGGATCGCGGCCGGCGAGCTGCTCCTCGAGGCCGCCCGGTCCGCGGTGCGGCGCGAGGGAGTCCATCCGGCCGATCGCGGCGTCGAGATCGTCAACGCCGCTCTCGGGGAGGAGGCGGGGCTCATCGGCGCGGCCCTCCTCGGCTTCGAGGCCGCCTCGACGGAGACGGCGGGGCACACGAGCTGATGCCCCTCCTCGTCTGCGCGACGCCCATCGGCAACCTCGACGACGTGACCCTTCGCGTCCTCGACGCCCTCCGCGCGGCCGACGTCGTGCTCTGCGAGGACACCCGCCACACACGCATCCTCCTCGACCGGCACGGCATCCGCGCGCGCTCCCTCGTCAGCCTGCACCGGCACAACGAGGCTGCCCGCGTGGAGGAGTTGCTGCCGCGCCTGCGCGCGGGCGAGACGGTTGCGCTCGTCACCGACGCCGGCACGCCCGGTATCGCCGACCCGGGGGCACGGGTGATCGCGGCCGCCGCTGCGAACGATGTCGAGATCCACGTGCTCCCCGGCCCTTCGGCGGTCGTGGCCGCGGTCGTCGCGAGCGGTCTCGCCTCCGACGAGGGGTTCCGCTTCGTCGGGTGGCTGCCGCGAAGGGAAGGCGAGCGCGAGGCCCTGTGGCGCGAGCTCGCGACCGGCGTCGTTCCTGTCGCCGCGTTCGAGTCGCCGCGGCGGCTGCCCGTCTCGCTCGCATCCCTCGCGGCTGCCCATCCGGACGTGCGCGTCTGCGTCTGTCGCGAGCTGACCAAGCGATTCGAGGAGACGGTGCGGGGGAACGCACAGGAGGTCGCCTCGAGGTTCGCCGAGGCGACGCGCGGCGAGATCGTCGTCGTCATCGCTCCCGTGACCGCGCGCCGACCCGAGGCGGACGACGCGGCCCGAGCAGCCGTTCGCGAGCTCGTCGAGGCGGGCGCCCCTCGGGGAGTCGCGGCGACCGTCGTCTCGCGGCTCACAGGGGTCGCCCGCAACGAGCTCTACCAGCACGGCCTGTAGGCGTATTCGGCAACGTCCGACCGTTTTCGCTATCCTCTCCCTATCTCGCCAATATAGACAACAGAGGGAGGTGTGATGTCGGAACCGACACAGACTCGGACAGTCACCCGTGCATCGCGAGCACGCGCGCGGTCACGGTGCCCGCGTCCAGCTTCGATGGTCGTCGTTCTCCTGCTCGCGCTCGCGCTGGCGGAAGGAGCGCTCGCGTGGTCGTGGCCCGCCGGCGGGCCTGTCTTGCGACCGTTCGTCTTCGGCAACGACCCGTA
>VGCB01000527.1 GCA_016870235.1 Actinomycetota bacterium
CGCCAGATCCGGTCGAGGTCCTGCTCGGAGACGTAGAGATCGCCGGTGTCGGGATCGAAGGCGAGGCCCGAGGCCTGGCCGAAGCCGGTCGCGAACACCGTGTGCGTCCCGTCGGCGGTGATCCGGATGATGCGGCTGTTCGGCGCCGGCCGGTCCTCGGTCGCGTAGAGGAAGCCGTCGGGGCCGAACTCGAGGTTGTCGGGCATGAACAGGCCGACGGCCGTCGGATCGCCGAGGACGCTCACGGTGCCGCTCGCGTCGATGCGCAGGACGCGGTCGTTGAGCGTCTCGGCGGCGTAGAGCGCGGGAGCCGCGGCGCCGGCGAAGTCGCCGAAGGCCAGACCCTCGGGCCGCAGGAGGCCGCTCGCGAGCGTGGTCGTGGTGCCGGTGGCCGGCTCGACCCGCAGGACGCTGCCCGGGTTGCGGTCCTCGGCGACGTAGAGGTCGCCGGCGTTGCCGTAGGCGTCGGTGCTCTCGAGCACGACGAGCCCCTCGGGGTTGTTGATGGCCGCCGTGGTGGTGAGGCTCGCGGCCGTGGTCCCCGCCGCCTGCGGGACGTTCCCCAGGCCGTAGGCGAGCATCACCCGGTAGACCCGGTTCGTCGTCGCGGCGCCGGTGACCTCGCTCGTCACGAAGAGGTCGCCGCTCGTGTGCAGGGCGATCTGGTCGGCGTGGCTGATGCCCGAGAGCACGTTCGTCACGATGCCCGTGGCCTTGTCCACGTAAACCACGCTCCCGCCGGCACCGAGGATCTCGAGGGTCCCGAAGAGGTTCCCGAACCCGTCGAAGGCGAGGCCGTCGATGAGATCGAGCTTCGCCTGCTCGGTGGGGCTCGGTGTGACCAGCTCGAGCGTGCCCGCCCCCGGATCGCTGAGCGCTGGCGCGCCGGCGGCCACTCCGGGCAGCATCGCGCAGGCGTCGGCGAGCAGAAGGCCGCAGGTCCGGACGCGCAGCGAGCCGCGGGCACGGTACGGTCGAGCGGTCGTCATCCAGAACCTCCCCGATCGTCGCCGAGGATCGCCGGCGCGACCGCCGCGCGGTCCCGCGTCGAGCGTCGCCCCGGCACGCCGGCGGCGTCCGGCAGGCCGCAGGTGGCTTACCACGGAACCCGGGGCGCGGATATACCCTTCTCAAGCGAGTTGGTAGTGCCGGCCGTCCCGCCGCCGCGTGTGGCAAATCCGCGGGGAGTGGGATAGCTTTCACGAGTGATGCGGACTCCGACGCCAGCCGACGTGCAGCGTCGCGTCGGGCTCCTGCGCGCCGCGCTCCGGGCCTTTGGCTACGAGCGTGCGATTCTCTTCGGCTCGGCGGCGCGCGGGGACGTGCACGAGGGTAGCGACCTCGACGTCATCGTCGTTCGCCGCACCGACCTGCCGTTCGTCGAGCGGCCGCGCGCCCTGATCGAAAGGCTTCCGGCTGGCCTGGCCGTGGATGTCCTCGTCTATACGCCGGAGGAGTTCGCGCGGCTCAGCCGCAACCCCCGGGGAGTAGTCGCGGCGGCCCTCGCGGAGGGGATCGAGCTGTGACGGAAGACCAGAACCGAGCCGAGGCGCTGCGGTGGGTCGGGCAGGCCGAGGACGACCTGCGCTTTGCGCGGCTGGGTCTCGCGGAGGAGTTCTACGCGCAGGCGTGCTTCCTCGCGCAGCAGAGCGGTGAGAAGGCGCTCAAGGCCATCCGGTACCTGCGCGGAGAACGCCGTGTGGTCGGACATTCGCTCGTGGTGCTCGTCGAGAGCCTGCGCGACGAGTTGCCCGACGCCGACGCGCTTCGCTCACCGGCCGCGGAGCTCGACCTGCACTACGTGCCCGCGCGCTACCCGAACGGGTTACCCGACCTGGCACCCTTCCAGGCCTACACACGCGAGCAAGCACAACGAGCGATCGAAGCAGCCGAACGATTCGTCCGGATCGCACGCGAGCGCACCAGCGCATAGCCGTCGGGATCACGACGCCAGCTCGTCGCGCGCTCGAGCCCCTCTCCACGGGCTCAGGTCCGGCTCCGCATCGCGTGCCACAGCGACGGAACGCTCGTCCGCCAGCGCGGGAGGAGGGCGATTATGGCGATTTCCTCGAGGTCCGCGAGCACCACGGCCCCCGTGGCGATTCGAAAGAGCCAGGGGGAAGCTCCGGCCACCAGGATGAGCGCGCCGCCCGCGAGAAGTGCGGCCGACAGCTTCCCGCCCCAGGTGTGATGGTTGGTGAGGCGGCGGTACTTGAGAAGGCCGATCGCGATGGGGCATGCATAGCTGATCGCCACGGCTATCAGGTAGGGCATCTCGGGTCGGACGCGGTCCGGCCACAGCCACCAGCCGCACACGGGGACCGTGAGCATAGTCACCATGAACGGCCGATTTGTCAGAATGCCTCTTCTCGGAAGCTGGAAGTCGAGGCTGTCAGCCGAGCCAGGTCCCTCCTATCCCGCGTACGGCGTCCCGAGCAACCGGAAAG
>VGCB01000528.1 GCA_016870235.1 Actinomycetota bacterium
AGCGGCTACTACAAGCGCCCCGAGGACACGGTCGAGGCGTGGCGCAACCTCTGGTTCCACACCGGCGACCGCGGCCGGATGGACGAGGACGGCTTCCTCGTCTTCATCGACCGCCTCAAGGACTGCATCCGCCGGCGCGGGGAGAACATCTCCTCCTGGGAGGTCGAGTCGACGATCAACACGCACGACGCCGTCCTCGAGAGCGCCGCCTACGGCGTCGCCTCCGAGCTCTCCGAGGCCGATGTGATGGTCGCGGTCGTCCTCAAGCCGGGCGAGAGCCTCGCGCCGGAATCCCTTCTCGACTTCTGCACGGGCAAGATGGCGCACTTCGCGATCCCGCGCTACGTCCGGTTCATGCCCGTCCTCCCGCGGAACCACGCCGAGCGAGTGCAGAAGACCGAGCTCCGCGCGGACGGGATCACGTCCGACACCTGGGATCGCGACGCGGTCGGCTACAAGGTCAGGAGATGACGGGATGAGCAGCACCGTCCGCGTCGAGCGCGACGTCCTCGTCCCGATGCGGGACGGGGTCGAGCTCGCGACCGACGTCTACCTCCCCGAGGGCGACGGCCCGTTCCCCACGCTCCTGAGCCGCATCCGGGGCAGCCGCTCGTCCGGGTTCATCACCGGCGTTCTCATCCTCAACCCGCTCGAGTCGGTGAAGCGCGGCTACGCCGTCGTCCTGCAGGAAGTGCGCGGCCGCGGCGGGAGCGGCGCCGCCTGGCAGCCGTTCGTGCACGAGACCCGCGACGGCGAGGACTGCCTCGACTGGCTCGTCGAGCAGCCGTTCTGCGACGGCCGCGTCGGCGTCTACGGCACGGCGTACTCGGCCTCGAACGCGCTCTACCTGACTGCGCTCGGGCGGGAGGAGATCAAGGCCTGCGCGGTCCTCGGCACGGGCGCGGACATCCACGACGGCTGGATCTACACCTCGGGCGCGTTCGAGCTCGGCTGGAACGTCTACTGGGCGTACATGACCCTGTCCGAGTCGATCGCACGGCTCGACGTCGACGAGAAGACACGGGCGCGGCTCAAGCGCGACTACGTCGACGCGATCCGGCGCGCGCCCGCGTACGCGGCCCGGCTGCCGATCTCCGACCATCCGCTGCTCCAGGAGGGCCGCGACCTCCAGTACCACGAATGGCTCGAGCACCCCGACTACGACGACTACTGGCGCGCGATCAACGTGCTCGAGAGTGCGGATCGGATGCGCGCGCCGATGCTGTCGATCATCGGCTGGCACGACAACTTCCTCAGGTCGCACTTCGACCTCTACCACGCGCTGGCGCCGAACGCGCCGCACCAGCTCGTGTGCGGCCCGTGGGAGCACACGAACTACGTGTCGCCGTTCTCGACGAGCCGCACGGGAGCGATCGAGTTCGGCCCGGACGCGACCTGTGGCGTCTCGCTCTCGACCCCACTCTGCCTCGACTGGTTCGACCGCTGGCTCAAGGGAGCGGACACGGGCGCCGCCGGCGGTGTCCGCTACTGGCAGCTCGGCGAGGACGAATGGCGCGAGACCGCATCGTGGCCGCCGCCGCACACGGAGCAGCGCTGGTACCTGCGCTCCGGCGGCCGCGCCAACACGCTCGACGGCGACGGCTACCTCTCGACCTCGCCGCCCGGCGACGAGCCTGCCGACTCGTATCTCTACGACCCGCTCGATCCGACGCCGACGATCGCGGGGAAGCTGCTGATGCCGACGATCATGATGGCCGGGATCGAGGATCAGACCCCGGCGGAGGAGCGGGAGGACGTCCTCTGCTACACGTCGCCGCTCCTCCTCCGCCCTCTGCCCGTGAACGGGCGGATCCGCGTGGAACTGTGGGCGGCCACCTCGGCCGTCGACACGGACTTCACGGCCAAGCTCTGCGACGTCGACCCCGACGGCTTCGTCGCGCTCCTCGCCGACGGCATCGTCCGCGGCCGCCACCGCGAGTCGCCGCGAACGCGCTCGGCGCCTCTGCGGCCGGGCGAGCCGACGCTCTTCTCGGTCGACCTCTGGGATCTCGCGCACACGTTCCTGCCGGGTCATCGCATCCGGGTCGAGATCAGCTCCAGCAACTTCCCGCGCTTCGACCGCAACCTCAACACCGGCAACGAGATCGGCGAGGACGGCGAGGAAGATGCGATCAGCGCGGCCCAGCAGGTGTTCCACGACGCCACACGGCCGAGCGCGCTCGTGCTGCCCGTCGCGTCTGGGTAGCGGCTACGGAACGGCGACGATCGCCGTCCCCGCGACCGTCCGCGTCCCGTCGGCGCGGTCGAGCCAGACCTCGCACTCCGCGAGCCGCTCTCCAGCCTCCTCACGCACCGCGGTGACGACGCCTCCGGCGACGACCGCGTCGCCGTCGAAGACGTTCGCCGTGAACCGCACCCGCAGGTCGCGCAGCGACGCAGGCCCGGCCCAGGCCACCAGCATGTTGCAGACGTAGCCGAGGT
>VGCB01000529.1 GCA_016870235.1 Actinomycetota bacterium
CCGTCGCAGGTGCTCTCTCGCCGGATTCGAAGACCCGGCGCCACTCGGCCGGCACGCTCGAGGGCGCGTCGAGGAAGTCCCTGAAGAGCTCGGCGACGTAGCCCGCGTTGAGTCCGCTCACGTGCGTTGGGTTCACCTTCGTCACTTGTAGCAGCGGCCCCCGACTCGGACGGGCCTCGGTTCTCGATCCCATCCCGACCGCCGAGGCGGTCATCGCGGGTCGTCGACTGCTACAGGAGAGGGTTTTCGGTGATCACGGCCAGAGTCATTCCCACGACGAACGCGATGACGCTGATGATCACGGCGGCGAGCGCGAGCGTCTCGTTCCTCGAGCTCATGCGGCCGGCGACGAAGGCGACGATCGCCGCGATCGGCGCGAGAAGCGCCGGCGTGACCGCGAACGCGAGGCCGGAGAGCGCGATGGAGGCGGCGGCCAGCACGCCGGCCATGTTGTCGACGGCCGTGCGATGGTCGACGCTGAGAGGAGATGAACTGTCCGATGTCATCGATCGTCGAGTGTACGTGCACCGGACGGACGCTGCGGCACCGGACGGCGCGCGGGCCCCGACGGCAGACGGCGGCGCGGCCCGGGCCGCGGCCGTCCGGCGCCGGGAAGCGGAGTGTCCTCGACCGGCGCTCGAAGCCGCACGTGCTCGGGCTCGTCGTCCGACGGCACGTCGCGGATCGCCCTCCAAACGATGAACCCGACGAAGACGATCGGGATCTTGAGCGCGAGGAGGAAGAACACAGCCTCCCAGACCGACGGATCCATCCTTCGAGTCTAGTCGTTACCGCTCGTTTCCCTTCACCGCACTCCGACGCCGTGCGAGCAGCGCCATCGCGGAGGCGTTGAGAAGACCGCCGGCGACCGCGACGAGCCCGACTGCGGGCCCGGCCGTGCTCTCCGTCCCCGCGTCGGTGCTCTCGATGTCGAGGAACAGGACCGGCCCCAGCTCAATGCGCAGGTCGTCGACCGTCCCGGACATCGCAGCAGCCGAGACGGCCGCCAACGCGACCCCGGCAAGGCTCGCGGCAGCGAGCGTGCCGAGCAAGAACGCCTTCAGATACCGCATGCTCTTCTCCCATCCGATGTGATGACCGTGAGACCGACCGCATGGCCGGCGAGGGGGGCTGCCCCGACCGCGAGCTCCGGCAGGCGCACGACGACGGCGAGAGCGGCGATCGCCAGCCCGAAGGTCGCCGGCAGGAGCGGGCCCGCCGCCGCGACCACAGTCCGGCGCCGCGGAGTGAGCTCGGCGTGGATGACCGAGATCCGGCGCCAGCTCACGACGATCGCCGCGGGCGATGCCCGGACGAGCGCGAGCGCGTGCGCGGTCTCGTGGGCGATCAGGGCGAGGCCCGCGCTCGCGCCGAGAGCGCCGGCGAGCACCAGCGAGCGAGCGCCTCCCACAGCTGCCACCGGCATGAGAACGACGACGGCGACGGCAGCAAGGAGGAGCGCACGACCCACGAGCGCGCGAACGACCCCCGCAAGCGCTCGCCACGACGTCGTGGTGTCGAGCGGGAGCCGTCGTGTCAGGCTGGGCGGCAGGGTCGCGCTCGGGAGGAGCCGGAGCGCGAGCCGGAGCCACTGCAGGCCGCGCCACAGGCGCCCGTGGTGGTGACGGACGTTCGCGAGCCCGAGCCCGTTGAGCTGCCACGCGAACCGAAGCACGTCGTCGCGAGCGCGCGCTGCGTCGATCGCGAACGCCACCTCGAGATCCCGCGCGATCTCCCGCAACGGCCGTCCGCCGGCTCGGAGTACGACCGCCGCGGCGGGGTTGACCGCCACCGTCGCGCCACGAGCCACGTCCTCGAGCTTCCCGTCCCGGAGCACGACTCCCGTAGGCACCTCGAGCCTGTCCTCGGGCACGAGCATCAGGCGCGCCACCCGAGCTTGCCCGCCAGGAGGAGGACACCGCACACGATCGCGGCGACGGAGACCGCGGGAGCAACCCAGCCTGCTGCGAGACCGATCCGTACGACTCCGGAGGACACGCCGACGACGAGGGCGCCGGCGGCGGAGAGCACGGCAGCGAGCGCGGCAAGCGCCAGGAGCTGGTCGCCGACGGCCCGGGGTTGCCACGGTGCGATGCTGCCCGCGACGAGGCCACAGCCGCCGACGAGCAGGAGACTCGTCGAAGCCACGCCGATCGAGCGGAGCGACACACCACCCGCGGCTGCCGCGGCGACGACGAGCGGCACGACAGCGACGAGTAGCCAGCCGGCTGCCGCGCCCGCCCAGGCGGGTGCGATCGCGAGCCCGCTCCGTGGCGCGCTTCGAAGGAGCCAGCGGATCTCGACGGCCGCACCGGTCGACGCCAGGGGCACGATCGCCACTGCGGCGAGGAACGACCCGAGCCCGAAGAGCGCGGCGTCGGCGTCGAGGAGCCCGACCAGCCGGCCCGCGACGACGCCGAGCAGTCCCAGCAGCGCGC
>VGCB01000530.1 GCA_016870235.1 Actinomycetota bacterium
CCACCGTCGGCCCCCTGCGCGACGAGCACGTCGGCGCCTGCGCGGACGGCGGCGCTCGCCTCGGCGGGCGTCTCGCAGCGGTGGAACACCTTCGCGCCGTGCGCATGCGCGAGCCGGATCGCCTCGTTCGGATCGCCGAAGCCGGTCGCGAGCACCTCCACGCCCTCCTCCAGGATCGCAGCGAGCGCGGCGGGCGGCTGGAACGGAAGGATCACGTTGACGCCGATCGGCCCGGCGGTGAGGCGGCGGATCTCGCGCACCCGCGCGACGACCGCCTCCGGCGCATCGCCGGCCGCGCCCGTCATCCCGAGGCCCCCGGCGTTCGTCACCGCCGCCGCGAGCGCGGCGCTCGCCACCGATCCGGTTCCAGCGCCGACGATCGGGAGCTCAACTCCCATGAGCTCCGTGAACCTGGTGCGGAAGCCGGGCATGCGAAGTAGCCTACGAGCCAACGATCCCCGAGCAAAGCGAGGTGTAGCGATGGCTTCGACGGAGACTGCCGTCCGTCGCACGGACATGGAGCAGGACAGCGCCGCGCGCGCCCGCGAGGCGATCCGCGCCGGCGACACCGAGACCGCGCTCCGGGAGCTCGACGGGATCCTCGCCGAGGAGAAGCCGATCCACGACCTCTACGGCGACATGGCCGCCTCCTTCCTCACCTACATCGCCGACAAGCTCGGCGAGGAGGCGGTGGACGAGTCGTGGCGCCACGTCGCCGACGACATCTGGAAGCCGGTGCTGATGCATTTCAAGGAGACCGGCGACCTGCCCGGGCTGGCGCAGGCGTTCGTCGCGTTCCTCAAGTCGCACCGCTACGACTTCGAGGTGTGGGAGGACGACGAGAAGTGGGTGTTCAAGGCGAACTACTGCACGAGCGGCGAGCGGATGGTCGTCGAGGGCAAGGTCGAGGGGCAGGGCGGCGACGGCCCGCACGCCTTCGGTGCCACGAAGAAGGCCTACCCCTGGTCGTTCGACACCACCGGCCTGCCGTACTACGACGTCCACTCGGCGCTCTGGATGAAGCTCCTCCCCGCCGAGTGGGGCTGGGACGTGATGGACTGCGTCTATCAGACGAAGGGGAACGGCGCGTTCGCGGTGACGGAGTACGTGCTCTACAAGGCGCCCCGGTAGCGGCCCGCGCGCGCCGTTGCGATACTCGGGGCGGACGCGCAGGGCGTCTCCGGTCCGCGGGAAGGGCGAAGCCCACCTGAGCGTGGTTCCAGCATGGTCGTTCGGCCCTCTCTTCGGGCCCGGATCGCGGACGTCGGGCGCAGCCGAGAGGAGGCCGTATGTCCAGCCGTCACCTTCCCGGGGACGCCAGTCTCGAGAACCTGCGCAAGCAGGCGAAGACGCTGCTCGACCGGTACCGGAGCGGTGACGGGCAGGCGGTCGCGCTCGTCCGCGAGCTCGAGCCGTCGCCGCCCGCCGCACTCCGGCTCGCCGACGCGCAGCGGGTGACTGCGCGCCTCTACGGATTCGCGAGCTGGCCGAAGCTCGTCCGGCACGTCGAGACGGTTCGAGGGCTGAGTCGGTCGCCGCACACCGTCCCCGTCGACGCGTCGACGCCACCGGCCGACGCGTTCCTGGCGCTCGCCTGCCTCACCTACGGCGCCGACGACCCCGTCCGTCCTCGACGCGGGGGCGAGATCCTGCAGGCACATCCGGAGCTTCCGGGGCTGTCGGTGCACGTCGCGGCGGCGGTGGGCGACGTCGAGGCGGTCGCGCGTCACGTCGCCGGCGACCGCGCGCTCGCGACGGCCGAGGGCGGTCTCTTCCGATGGGAGCCGCTCCTCTACCTCGCCTACTCCCGGGTGACGACGGCGGCGAGCGACCACGTCGCGACGGCGCGGCTCCTCCTCGAGCACGGCGCGAGCCCCGACGCCGGCTACCTCTGGGAGGGCGAGTGCCGCTTCACGGCGCTGACGGGGGTCTTCGGCGGCGGCGAGCAGGGCAACTCTCAGCCTCCGCACCCGGCGGGGCTCGAGCTGGCACGCGTTCTGCTCGACGCGGGCGCGGACCCGAACGACGACCAGGCGCTCTACAACCGCCACTTCCGACCCGAGGACGACCACCTCGAGCTCCTGCTCGCCTACGGCCTCGGCACGGGCGACGGCGGGCCGTGGAACCGCGCCGTGGGCGGGCCGCCCGACGCGCCTCGGATCATGCTCGAGGATCAGCTCCTCTTCGCCTGCGCGAACGGGCACGAAGGCCGCGTCGAGCTCCTCCTGAGCCACGGCGTCGACGCAAGCGGCCGTGGCTCGGGGCACCCGGCCCTCCGTGGCAGGAGCGCGATCCAGCTTGCGCTCGACTCGGGCAGCGAGCCCGCCGTCCGGCTCCTCGTCGAACACGGTGCCGCCCTGCCGGAGCTCGACGAGGTCGACCGGCTGCTCGTGTCGCTCACAGCTGGCAACCGCGAGGAGGCGGGCCGGGCGCTGG
>VGCB01000531.1 GCA_016870235.1 Actinomycetota bacterium
ACCGGCCGCGCGGCCCGCCCGCTCGGCGTCGCGCGCGCGGGCCCGCGTCCGCTTCCGCACGTCCTTTCCCTTGCGTCCCACGACCCAGACGATAGGAGAGGGGCTACGCTCGCAGGATGGACGAGCGCCTCCACGTCGCGATCTGGTCGGACTACATCTGACCGTTCTGCCGCGCGGCCGAGCCGACGGTCGCATGGCTCGAGCGCCGGTACGGCGCCGAGATCACCTGGCTTCCGTTCTCGCTCCACCCCGAGTACCCGCCCGAGGGGATCGCCCGCGAGGTGCTCTACGCGAAGTACGGCGGCGACGCCCACCGTCAGCGGATGGAGGCGATGTTCGCCTCGCGCGGCCTGCCGTACGTCGTGCACCCGGAGGTCGTCTCGAATACACAGGCCGCCCTCCGCGTCGGCGAGCTCGCCCGCGACCGCGGCCTGCACCGCGCCTTCCATGACCGCGTGATGGACGCCCTCTGGGCGGAGGGCGAGGACGTGAGCCCGCCCGAGACGCTGCGCCGCCTCGCGGTCGAGGCTGGGCTCGACGGCTCCGACGTCGACGAGACGCTCGCGACCGGCGCCTACGCCGACCGCGTCGAGGAGTCGACCCGGCAGGCAGTCTCGATCGGGGCGAACGCCGTTCCCGCCTTCCTGCTGGGCCACCGCCTCCTCGTGCTCGGCGCGCAGCCGGAGGACGTCCTCGAGAAGGCGCTCGGCCAGATCGGGCACCAGCCGATCGCGGACTGATGCTCAAGGGGCTCAGCTACGACCTCCTGTCGAGGTCATTCGAGCGCGGTCCGGGCGCCCGCGTCCGCCGGCGGCTGCTCGACGGCGCGCGGGGCGAGATCCTGGAGATCGGCGCGGGCACCGGCGCCAACCTCGCGCACTACCCGGCGGCGGTCACGCGGCTCGTCCTCACCGAGCCGGATCGGGGCATGGCCGCCCGGCTCGGGCGGAAGCTCGCGCAGGCGCAGGCGCCGGTCGAGCTGGTCCGGGCGCCGGCCGCGTCACTCCCCTTCCCCGACGCGTCGTTCGACGTGGTCGTCTCCACGCTCGTCCTCTGCACGGTGCCTGATCCCGACGACGCGCTCGCCGAGATCCGGCGGGTGCTCCGGGCCGACGGCTCGTTCCTCTTCCTCGAGCACGTGCGCTCGTCCGACCCGCGCCGCGCCCGCTGGCAGGATCGGCTCGAGCGACCCTGGGGGCTCCTCGCCGGCGGCTGCCATCCGAACCGACCGTCGGTCGAGCGCGTCCGCGCGGCCGGCTTCGCCGTCGACACGATCGAGGCCGGCGAGATGCCGGGCTTCCCGCGGATCGTCCGTCCGTACGTCGCGGGCGCCGCGAGCCCGAACGCTCCGGGGACGGGCGTAAGAGCGGCGGAGCGCCTGCGACCGATCGGCAGAATCCCAGGGTGACGACCGGCCGGTTCGTGCGGCAGCCCAGCCGCTTCCGCGATCACGTCTCCGCGGACGGCTCGACCCCCTTCCAGGCGGAGGCGGGCCGCTACCACCTCTACGTCTCCTGGGCGTGCCCGTGGGCCCATCGGACCGTTATCGGGCGCCGGCTCAAGGGGCTCGACGACGTCGTCGGCCTCTCGGTCGTCGACCCGATCCGCGACGTCCGCGGCTGGGCGTTCACCGGTGGCGCGTACGTCGACGCTGTCAACGGCTGGGCGTACCTCGCCGAGGCGTACCTCGCCTCGGATCCGGCCTACGACGGCCGGGTGACGGTGCCGGTGCTGTGGGACACGGCGACCCGCCGGATCGTGTCGAACGAGTCGAGCGAGATCCTGCGGATGCTCGACATCGGCTTCGACGACCTCGCCGACGAGTCGGTCTCGCTCTACCCCGAGCCGCTTCGACCGGCGATCGACGAGCTGAACGAGCGCATCTACGACCGCGTCAACGACGGCGTCTACAAGGCGGGGTTCGCCACCGACCAGGCCGTGTACGAGGAGGAGGTCGCCGGCGTCTTCGCCATGCTCGACGAGCTCGACGAGCGCCTCTCGCGGTCGCGCTACCTGCTCGGGGAGGAGCCGGTCGAGACGGACTGGCGGCTCTTCCCCACGCTCGTCCGCTTCGATGCCGTCTACGCGGTGCACTTCAAGTGCTCGCTCCGCCGCATCGTCGACTACCCGAGCCTGTGGCCGTACCTCCGCGACCTCTACCAGCGCCCCGGGATCGCCGACACGGTGCGCTTCGACGAGATCCGCCGCCACTACTTCGGCACGCACCCGTCGATCAACCCGAACCGGATCGTCGCCGTCCAGCCGGCCGCGGACGTCTCCGCCCCGCACGGTCGGGCGTAGCTCGCGGAATCCAAATCGGCGCTAGATGGTTGATCGGTTAATCGGCGTAGACGACGAGCGTCCGCGGGGGGAGCCCGAGCTGCCAGTTGAGGCTGACGCAGGCACAGAGGGTGAGGATGCGAG
>VGCB01000532.1 GCA_016870235.1 Actinomycetota bacterium
GAAGAAGGGCGGGACGCTCAGGGTCGGAATCGCCGGCGGCAGCCCCAGCGACAACTTCGACGCGGCGCTCGTCAACGGCCCCTCCCCGACCACCCGGATGCAGGTCTTCTACGAGACGCCGATCTGGCTCGACGGCAAGTTCAAGCTCCACAACTGGCTCGCCGAGTCGCTCGAGCCGAACGCGACCGCGAACCGCTGGACGATGCGCCTCCGCCGGGGCCTCGAGTTCCACAACGGCAAGACCGTGACGGCCGACGACGTCCTCTTCTCGCTCCGCCGGATCATGAACCCGAAGATCGGCGCCACCGCGTCGGCGCAGCTCGGCGCCCTCGACCTCAAGAAGACCCGAAAGGTCGACGCGCGCACCGTCGAGTTCGCGCTCAAGCAGCCCTACTCGTTCTTCGACCAGGTGCTGAGCGACATCGTCTACATCGTCCCGACCGGGTACGACCCGAAGAAGCCGGTCAGCACGGGGCCGTGGAAGATGGTCTCGTACACGCCCGGGCGCCAGGCCGAGCTCGTCCCGTTCGAGAACTACTGGGGCAAGAAGCCGCTCGTCGACGAGCTCCTCGTCGTCGAGCTGCCCGACGACAACGCACGGGTGAACGCGCTCCTCACGGGGCAGGTCGACGTGATCAACTCCGTCCCCTTCTCGCAGGCGGCGACACTCGGCAAGAACAGCGCGATCAAGCTCGTCTCCTCGCCGACCGGGGCGTACAACCCGATCACGATGCGCGTCGACCAGGCGCCCTTCGACGACGTACGCGTCCGGCAGGCGATCCGGCTCTGCATGGATCGCAAGCAGGCCGTCGCGACGGCGCTCTTCGGGCAGGGCACGCCCGGGAACGACACGTTCGGCAAGTTCGACCCCTCCTACTCGAACGCGTTCAAGCGCGAGATCGACATCGACCGCGCGACGTCCCTCCTCAAGGCCGCGAAGCAGCAGAACCTCAAGCTCGAGCTGACGACGACGCCGCTCGGGGCAGGGATCGTGGAGGCGTGCCAGCTCCTGGCGCAGAACGCGAAGAAGGCCGGCATCGACATCACCGTCAAGAAGACCGACATCGGCACGTTCTTCGGCGGCTACGGGAAGTGGCCGTTCGCGGTCGACTACTGGGTCGGGCTCCCCTTCCTCGTGCTCTCGTCGCTCAACGAGGGCCCTGATGCCACGATCGTCAACCCCGCGCACTTCAGCGACCCGGAGTACAACAAGCTCTTCAACCAGGCCGCGGCGACCCTCGATCTGAAGAAGCGCACGGAGATCGTCCACCAGATGCAGAAGATCCAGTTCGAGCGCGGCGGCAACCTGATCTGGTCGTACCAGAACACGCTCGACGCCTACTCGACGAAGGTGGCGGGGTACGACCCGGTCGACCGCACCGGCTGGGGCCTCGGCCGCTGCCGGCTCGACCGGCTGTACTTCACCTGATTCATGGCCACCGGACCGGAAGCCGGCGGCGACGCGCTCGCCGCCGGCCCGTCCACCCGAAGCGCCGGGCACGCCGGCTGGATCGCCAGGCGCCTCGCCGTCAGCGTCGTCGTCCTCGTCGGCGTCTCGATCCTCGTCTTCGTCGCGACGCAGGCGCTCCCGAGCGACCCCGCCGTCCAGATCCTCGGTCGGAGCGCCGCGCCCGAGCAGCTCGACGCCCTTCGCGAGCAGCTCGGGCTCGACCGTCCGCTCGTCGAGCAGTACCTCGCGTGGGCCGGCGACCTGCTGCGCGGCTCGCTCGGCGACTCGCTCGCCACGCGCGAGCCGGTCGCGGCGCACGTCGGCGACCGTGCGGTCAACACGCTCGCGCTCGTCCTCCTCTCGGCGGTGATCGCGATCCCCCTCGCCCTCCTCATCGGCACCCTCACCGCGGTGCGGCGCGATCGCCCAGCGGATCACGCGACCCAGCTCGTCCTGCTCGTGATCACCGCGATCCCCGAGTTCGTGATCGGGCTCCTGCTCCTGATCCTCCTCTCGACCACGGTGCTCCCGTGGCTCCCGGCGGTCGCGATCATCCCGCCAGGCGAGAGCGCGTTCTCGCACCCGAAGGAGCTCGTGCTGCCCGTGCTCACGCTCGTGCTCACGGTGGTGCCCTACCTCGCCCGGCTCCACCGCGCGGCGATGGTCGACGTCCTCGGCTCCGAGTACGTCCAGATGGCGCGGCTCAAGGGCCTGCCGGAGCGTCTGGTGATCCGCCGGCACGCGCTCCGGAACGCGCTCTTCCCCGCCGTCCAGGGCGCAGCGCTGACGCTCGTGTACCTGACCGGCGGGATCGTCACGATCGAGTACCTCTTCGCCTACCCCGGTCTCGGCAGCGCCCTCGCCTCGGCCGTGCAGAGCCGCGATCTGCCGGTCGTGCAGGGGATCGTGCTCCTCTTCGCGGCCGCGTACGTCGTGTTCAACCTCGCCGCCGACGTCCTCAC
>VGCB01000533.1 GCA_016870235.1 Actinomycetota bacterium
AGCGCCGCCTCGTCGGCGCCGCTCAGCCCCTGCCCGAGCGGGTCGTCGGCCGGCACTCCCGTCAGCGGGTCGACCCGCACGCGAAGCGGCGCCCACTTGAGCGCGACACCGACGACCGGCGCCGTGCTCACGCCCACCGGAAGACCACGCCCTTTCCGCCCGACGGGTAGCTCCAGCGGATCGCCCCCTCGACGTTACACACCATGTAGCAGGTGCCGCACTCGAAGCACTGCTCGTAGTTGAAGACGATGCCGCCGTCGGCCGTCGGCACGAACAGGTTGGCCGGGCACGCGGTCACGCACGCGCGGGTCGAGCAGCCGCGGCAGCTGTCGCTGTCGACGACGATGTGCGGGCGCTCGTCGACGTCGAACCGCACAGTCGCCATGCGGTCGTCGAACGCGATCTCCGGCCAGCGCTCGCTCATCGCAGGCTCCGGAAGGCCGTGAGGAGATCGGCGACGACCTCGCGCGTCTTCAGCCGGTCGCGCTTCAGGTGCTCGCGCGTCAGCCGCAGCATCCCGCGCTTCGGCGCCGGATCGGCGACGGTGAAGACCGCCTCCACGAGATCGCACGCGAGCGCCGGGTAGCGCGTCTGCATCCGCTCCGAGGTCGACAGCCGCGCGATCGGCCGCAGCCGGCGATGGTTCTGGAGCACGAACGACGACTCGAGGCGGCGACGGTAACCCATCAGCGCTCCGCGAGAGGTGTCGCCGGCGGCGATCGCCGCCGCCACCGCCTCTCCCGCCGCCGCGCCCGAGCCGATCGCGAAGTTGACGCCCTCGAGCCAGACGCCGGCGGCGAGCGCCATGCAGGCCGCGTCGCCCGCGACGACCATCCCGTCCGTCGCGAGGTCGGGCATGGCGTCGATCCCGCCCTCCGGCACGACGTGAGCGGAGTACTCGACCAGGGTCGACCCGCGCACGAGCGGCGCGATCGCCGGATGGCGCTTGAGGTCGGCGATCAGCTCCTCCGGCCGGACGCCGCGCTCGGCCAGCGCCGGCAGCCCGAGCACGAGGCCGACCGCGATCGTGTCGACGTTCGTGTAGAGGAAGCCGCCGCCCGGGATCCCCTGCGTGGCGCCGAGGATCTCGATGTCCATGCCCTCGCCCGGGGAGAGGTTAAAGCGGCGGTCGATCTCCTCGGCCGGCAGCGAGAGCACCTCCTTGACGCCGAGGGCGAAGTGCTCCGGCTCGGCGCGCCGGTGCAGGCCGGCCTCCTTGGCGAGGAACGAGTTGACCCCGTCGCAGGCCACGACCGCCCTTGCGGGAAGGTCGCTGTCGGGCCGGTCGGTGCGGACCCCCGCGATCCGTCCCCGTTCGTCGCGGAGGAGCCCGGTCGCGACCGTCGAGCAGACGAGGGTGGCGCCGGCTTCGACAGCCTTGCCAGTGAGCCACCGATCGAGCTCCGGGCGGAGGGTTGTCGCCCCGTTGTACGGCGGCTTGCCCCACGCGTCCGTGCGGAAGTCGACGGTGAGCGCCTGCGTCGGCGTCATCACCATCGTCGACCGGCGCGTGATCCAGCGCTGCACGGGCATCTCGTTCCACCAGGCGGGCACGAGCCCGTCGAGGATACGGCCGTAGACGACGCCGCCGTACATGTTCTTCGACCCCGGGAAGGGCCCGCGCTCGAAGAGGCAGACCGAACAGCCCGCGCGGGCGAGCACGAGTGCGGCCGCGGAGCCGGCGGGGCCGGCGCCGACGACGACGGCGTCGAAGGGCTCAGCCATACAGCTCCTCGCTCAGCTCCTGGATCAAGGCCTCGAGGACGGCCGGCGCGTCGGCGACGACGGCAAGGTCGGCGGCGCGCATCATCGGGCAGCTCGGGTCGAGGTTGACGGCGATCGTGTGCTGCGCCGGCTCGACGCCGGTCAGGTGCTGCACCGCGCCCGAGATGCCGAAGGCGACGTAGAGCTCGGGTGCGACCGCGACCCCGGTCGTGCCGATCTGGTGCGGGTGCGACGTCCAGCCGCGGTCGACGACGACGCGGGTCGCACCGACGGCGGCGTCGAGGGCATCACCGAGCGGCCGGAGGAGTGCGAAGGCCTCCGCCGTCCCGAGCCCGGCGCCGCCGGCGACGATCCGCTCCGCGTCCGCGAGGTCGACGGAAGCGCCGGTCGGTGGAATCGTCTGCAGCTTCCTCGCCGCCGGCCGCTCCTGGAGCGCGACCGCGAGCTCTTCGATCGTCGAGGGCGGCCCCTCGGCGGGCGCGACCGCGCGGGCGCCCGGGATGAGGGTGGCGACGAACGGCTCCGCGACGGTCGCGGTCACGAGCACCCGATCGTCGTGCCGCGAGGCGACGACAGACGTCGGGTCGACCTGGGTGGCACCCGCCCAGAGCGGCCGGCCGAGCACGTGGGCGAGATGCGGCGCGAGGTCGCGCCCGTC
>VGCB01000534.1 GCA_016870235.1 Actinomycetota bacterium
CGGCGCGCACCCTCGTTCCTCTGGAACACCCAGAGGCGCAAGCCCCGCGGACGGAGGATGTCCGGGATCTTCGTGGAACTTGGGCGACGGTCCTCGTTTGACGATCACACCGTAACGGGCTCGAGCGCCTCCTGCTGGTCGTGGGTGTTGGCGGCGGCGTGCAGGGCGTGACGTTCGATCGCGATGACGAGGGTGGCGAGGTCGCGGTAGCCGATGATCCGTCGGAACTGCTTTTCGGCGGCGAGCATGCCGGCGGCGGTCCAGCGCCTGCGCATGTCGCCGTCGCGCCAGCGCTTCACGTTGCGCTGGGTGTAGCGGACGATCTCGATCATGCTCTCGCACGGGTTGGTTGAGCAGAGCGTCTTGGCGAGCTGACCGGTGATCCCGAGCCGTGTCAGCGTCAGCGTCTCGGTCATGCCCTCCCTGAGCGAGACGGCCGCGTCGGGCCAGGAGCGGTCGAGCTCGCCGGCGAGCAGCTCGAGCCGCTGCTCGGCCAGCTCGGGGTCGGTCAGCGACCACGCCGTCCGCATCCGGGCGCGGACGGCGTCACGGTCGCGCTCGGGCAGCAGGTCGGTCACGTTTCTCTCTTTGTGGCGGTGGCAGCGATGCACGAGCGCCTGCTTGCCGAAGACGTCCTTGATCGCCCGCCGCAGCGCCTTCGAGCCGTCGATCACGAACAGGATCGCCTGCTCGGGATCGAGGCCGCGGTCAACGAGGTCGGCGAGCAGCGTGCGGGCGAGCGTCGCGTTCTCGGTCGAGCCCTCCCAGAGGCCGAGCGGGATCTTGACCCCGTCGGTCGTGATCCCGAGCGCAACAACGTGGGTGCGCTCGGCGATCTCGATACCGTCGAGCATCATCACCGCGAGCCGGACGTCGTCGAGCCGCCGGCCCATCAGCTCCTCAAGCGCGGTCGCGGTGCGCTCGACGAACATCTCCGACACCGACGTCTTCGAGGTCGCCGACGACGCCTGCTCGACCTCCTCGCCGACGGGCTCACCGACGCGGGCGAACCTGCGCGTCGAGACGCCGGCGAGCATCCGGTCGATCACCGCCCTAGTCAGCGGGTCGCGGTCGGCGAAATACTCGTACGTCTCGACCGGCAGCTCCCGCTTGTCGTCGGCCGAGCGGATCCGCGGGCGGCGCACCTGCACCCGCCGACCGCCCAGCGTCATCGACCCGTCCTCGTGGCCGTGCCGCTTCGCCGTGCGTGCTGGATCGTGCTTGCCCTTCGCCCCGACGACCTCGACGACCTCGAGCTCCATCAACTCGTGCACGACGCCCAGGCCGACACCGACGCTCAGGGCGGGCAGCCCCTCCCTCGCCGCCCCGACCAGCTCGCCGAGCGCCTCCTGGATCTGCGGCGGCAACGCGCTCTCAGCCGCCGCCACCCTCGTGACGACCTTCCCGGCCGAGTACCTTCTCCATGGCGGTTCCTCCTGTCTCGGATGGAGTTCAACCGCCCACCACAGTTCAACCGCCCACCACGCTGCCGACGACAACGGACGGGACGGGAGGACCGCCGCTCAAACTTCTACGAGAACCCGGACAACCTCCCGTGCCGGGCCCGACTCTCCATATAAAGACGCTCCGCATACTCTTCGCACAACAATGCACTCCTAGTTCGTCCAGCTGCGCACGAGGCGCCGCATGACCCGGTCCTGCAGCGACGCCGGCAGGTTGCCTATCATCCAGATCGGCAGGTGCCCGCCGCCCGTCATGCGGTAGCGCGAGCGGCGCCCGCCGAGCGCGTCGGCGACGCACTCGGCGACGCGCAGCGGCGACATCGGCGGGTCGTCCGCGCGCTGCCGGACGAGTTCCGTGCCGTGGCGCAGGAAGGCGGCCTGCTCGGGGTACGGCGAGTCGGCGGGGATCTGCGAGAGGTCCTGTTTGGCCTCGAGTGGGGTGGCCACCCCGGCCGGGCGGATGATCACGACGCGGACGCCGTACGGCTCGATCTCGCGGCGCAGCGAGACCGCCCACGCCTCCAGCGCCGCCTTCGACGGGGCGTAGCCGGCGTTGAACGGCAGGATCGTGTGGGTCATCATCGCGGAGTTCACGACGACCGTTCCGCGCGCTTCGCGGAGCAGCAGCAGGAACGCCTGCATGGCGCGCACCGCGCCGAGGTAGTTGACCTCCATCACGCGCTGGAGCGTCGCGAGCGGCGTCGCCTCAGCCGAGGACTCGCCGCCCATCGCCGCGATGCCGGCGTTGCTAAAGAACCCGTCGAGCGGGTCGCCTGCAAGCGCTGTTCGCACCGATGCGACGGCGGCGTTCACGGAGGCCTGATCGACCACGTCGCAGAGCACGGGCACCACGACGGCGCCCGCCGGCGCGTCGCCGACCAGCGCATCGCCGTCGGCGGGCTTG
>VGCB01000535.1 GCA_016870235.1 Actinomycetota bacterium
CACGGGCTCCTCGGTCGGATTGCCGAACGCGTGCAGTCCGGCCCGTCCCTCCGGGCAGGAGACGACGTCACCGGGCGCCAGACGCTCCTCTCCCGCCTGGCTCCGGAACAGCGGGCGGCCGCTGAGGACGAAGAGCATCTCCTCGCCGAAGAACGCGGCGTCGCCGCGCAGAGCCGCTATCGAGCCGCCGGAGCCATCCGTGCATGCGAAGAGATCGGGGCAACCGACCGGGATCCCGAGGGCGTCCCTTCCACGGAGCGCGCGACGGTAGCGTGCGGGCTCCATGCCCGCGGCTCCCGACTTCACGCGCCCGTCGATCTTCTTCGACGATCTCGAGATCGGACGCGAGTTCGACCTCGGGTCGTACACGCTGACCGAGGCGGAGATCGTCGCCTTCTCCGAGGTGTGGGCACCGCATCCGAGCCATGTCGACCCGGCCTGGGCGGAGCAGTCGTTCTTCGGCGGCATCGTGGCGCCGGTGTCGCTCTCGTACGCGGCGTGCGCGCGGCTCGTCACGATCCGGCTCCTGCCCGATCTCGCCTTCACGGCGGGCCGGGACGTGCATCTCCAGCCGAAAGCGCCAGTGCGCCCGGATCAGGAGATCGCGGTCACGGCAACCGTCGTCGAGCTCGAGCCGTCCCGGCGGCCGGACCAGGGCAACGTCGTCCTCCGCTGCGAGAACACTGCGGGCGACGGCACGGTCGTCCTCGTCGTGCGGATCCAGTTGATGGTCGCACGGCGCACACCGACCCAGGCCGTCTGACGCACTGTCGCTCGTCAAGATCCGGCCTCGTGCGACGGCGTAGCCACGGGCGTCTACTGTCTTCGGATGGCCACTCGAACCGATCACGACGCGCACCTTCGGCGGGCGATCGCGCTCGCCTCCTCCGCTCGCGAGCACGGCAACCACCCGTTCGGCTCGCTCCTCGTCGACGCGACCGGCGTCGTCCTGCTCGAGGCCGAGAACACCGTCGTCACCGAGCGGGACGCGACCGGACACGCCGAGCTCAATCTCGTCCGCCGCGCCAGCGCCCTCCACGACTTCGACACGCTGTCTTTCTGCACTCTCTACACGAGCACCGAGCCCTGCGCGATGTGCACAGGTGCGATCTACTGGTCCGGGATCGGTCAGGTCGTCTATGCGCTCGGCGGCGACCAGCTTGCCGCGATCGTCGGCGATGTCGACGGCACGGGCATGTTGGCCCTCTCCTGCCGCGAGGTCTTGGCACGCGGCGACCGCCCCGTTGCCGTCGACGGCCCGCACCTCTTTACCGAGGCGGCCGCGGCGCACGACGGCTTCTGGGCCTGACGTCACCCCGCTCCGGCTATGACCCGGTGTCGTGGCGCCGCATCTCGCGCTCGATCTCGGCCTCGGTGATCGGGCCGCTCCCCGGCCAGCTTCCGAACGCCCGCATCGCGTCGAGAAGCAGCAGGAAGCCCCAGATCGCCGAGACCCAGGCCGGCCATGGCATCGATCCGTTCATCGAGCGGTCGGTCAGCGCCCAGATCAGCCAGAGGACGCCGTTGACTGACAAATAGGCGACGAGGTCCTCCCAGAACTTCCGCTTGCGCTTCAGCGACGCGACCGCCTGCGCGCGTAGCGGATCCTCCAGGGGCGACTTCGTGCGGTCGGGGGGGATCGTGACGCTCATCACTCACCCCCGTTCTGTTACTGATCTCAGCCTGACTCGATCCTGGGATCGGCGCATCGGTGAGCGTCCCGATCGTGTCTGCCGTGACCTACGCGGGCGTCAACCTCGACCGCTCGGGCCCGTGTGCGAACGAGGTCGCCGCGGCCCTCCAATCGGTCGACTACGCTCGCCCCATGCCGGAGCTGCCCGAGGTCGAGACTGTCCGTCGCGCGATCGCGCCTGTGCTCGAAGGCGCGACGATCGAGGGGGCGACGATCGAGGATCCGCGGCTGACCCGACCGTTCGACCCCGCGATCGTGGCCTCCGAGCTCGCCGGGGAGGGCGTGCTGGCCGTCGACCGTCGTGGCAAGTATCTGATTGTCCGGTTCGTCTCTGGTCGCTCTCTCGTCGTTCACCTCCGGATGACGGGGTCGTTTCGACATGCGCCCCGCGGGTTGCTTCCCCCGGATCCCCATGCACGTGCAGTTCTCAGACTAGACAATGGCTCGGACGTCATGTACAGGGACGTGCGGCGCTTCGGGACCTGGGATCTCCTCGGACCGGGCGAGCTCGACGGATACCTGGCGCCGCGACTCGGCCCGGAGCCGTCCGATCGACGCCTCACGGCCGCTGCGCTCGGACGGCGGCTCGCCGGGCGGCGGGCGCCGATCAAGTCCGTGCTCCTCGACCAGGGAGTCCTCGCCGGGCTCGGGAAC
>VGCB01000536.1 GCA_016870235.1 Actinomycetota bacterium
TGTTCGGGGGCCTGCTGACAGCCCCCCTGCTCGGGGCGGGCTCGCTCCTCCGGGCCGGTTGGAGGCCCGCTCGCTCGCTCGCTCTCGTGTACGTCGGGTTGGCGATCGGCGTCGCTGTCTCGGAGCCGCTGACGGGCACGTTCGACAGCTCGATCCCCGATGCGCAGGATCACCTCGACCTCTTCCCGGCCCGCGTCCTCGCGATCGCGGGGAACTCGCTCGGCACGGTCGCCGTCATCGCCGTGTGCCTCGTCACGTTCCGCCGCCGACCGATCGGGAACCTCTTGCTGCTGGCCGGGGTCGGGGTCGCCGCGCTCGGGAGCGCGCTGGCGGGGCTCGGAGCCGCCGAGTCCGCCGTCTCGTTCGCGGTCGCCTCGGGGCTCCTGTACGCGGGTTTCGCCGTCCGCGCGCCTGCCGCGCGTCAGCCGCGCGAGAGCAGCCAGAGCCCTCCGACCGTGTAGAGCACCATCAGCGCGAGCATGGCGATCTGCGAGCGGACGACGACGCCGTGTTCCCGGAAGAGGACGAGAGCGCGATCGTGCGCGACCGCGAGGCCGACGACGTGGCCGATCACGAGCGCCGACGCCTGGACGTACCACGTGGCGTTCGGCGTCAGCACGCCGAGATCCGGAACCACGTCCGCCGTCCCGAGGAGATCCCAGCCGCGACCGAGTGGGTCGGAGAGGAGCGGGATCGCGTACTGGCCGTTGAGGACGAAGAGGGAGAAGTAGTGGGCGACCTCGTAGACGAACGCGATCGGGACGAGCGAGAGGAGGAAGTCCGGCACGAGGCTCGCTCGCGCTCCGGTCGCCCGTTCGGCCGCGAAGCACGCGGCCCGGTAGGCGGCCGCGACGATCAGCGCGAAGGCCAGGATGGCGCCGAGCCCCATCCCCGTCTGGATCAGCTCGGCAAGGCCCGGGTTGTCGACGACGTAGTCGTCCTGTGCCTCGATCGTCCAGTCCTGCCACGTCGTCGTGCGGCTGAACCCGTCGAAGGCGACCGAGCCGAGCGTGATCGCGACGAACGCCACCGTCCCGCGCATCGGCTCGGCACCGGCAAGCCCTGTGAACGGGCGCCGGAGTCGCACCCGGCCGCCGTCGACCGCGAGCGGCGCCATCCGGGCGAAGAAGCCGAAGAGGACGGCAAAGCCCTCGCCGCGCTCCGTCCACGTGTCGCGGCCGAACGCCGCCATCCCGAGCAGGGTCACGTAGCTGTAGATCGCGATCGCGAACGCAAGCGAGCGGGGCGAGTCCGGGTCGGAGTAGGTGAGCTCGAGCGCGACGAAGGCGCAGAGCGCGACCGCCGCCGGCCAGCGACCGAGCCCCTCGGGATAGTCCGCGAGCCGCCGTGCCTCGCGGCCGGATCGCTCGGTCGCCCAGACCCAGGCGTCGGCGAGCGCCCGCCACGGCGAGAGCACGCGCCAGACGTCACCGAGAAGCACGCTCAGCAGCGGCACCCCGAGCCAGAACACGACGTAGACCCAGGTCGGGGCGAGGTTGTCGAGCGGGTCGGTGTCGCCCACGAGCGCAGCCCCGAACACGAGGGCGAAGAGCAGCACCGAGAGCGCCTGGACGGCGATGCGGACGGGACGGAGCACCGCCGGCCCGATCGGCGTCGGCCTCCCTCGGAGGTGTCGCTCGAGCGCAGGTCGGTTCCAGAGCACGCCGAGCGCGACGAACGAGGCGACGAGGACGACTCCACCGCCCCAGTAGAAGAGCCAGGTTGGTACCGGCAGGTCGCGGACGCCGCCGATGCCGTGTGCGAGGACGTTCACGATCCGACCTTCGCTCCGGCCGCCGGCGATCCTCGGAGCCGCCCGCTCAGCGGACGGTGAGCTCGGCCAGCAGGATGTCGGGGTGGTGGAGCTCGAGCTCGAACCGCCCCTGGATCCTCGCCCTGAACTCGATCACGGTCGCCTTCCCCCGGACGGGCGTCTTCTCGATCTCGTACCCGTGGAGGTGGATCTCGTCGCCGGCGTCCGTCCGCACGACGAAGCGCACGAGGGCGCCCTTCTTGACCGACGGCCGCCTCGTGCCTCCCTGCACCTTGCCCTTCACCACCGTGATCGGCACGACAACCGGCTTCGGCTTGGTGTCCGCCGCGACCGACCCGGCCGCCAGGATCGCGGCCACCGCGCCGGCGGCGAGCAGGACGACGACCAGAAGGAAGCGCCGCTTCATCTCCTCAGGATGCCTGACGGTTCGCGGCTCGCCGCTCACGACCCGTGCGCCGGAACGCGGTTCTCCGTGGCAGCGCGGACGGACGCCGAACAGGCTGCCCGTGCGCGTGTACTGTGCGCGCAATGCCGCGGAGGACCGCCGTCGGGATCTGCGTCGCG
>VGCB01000537.1 GCA_016870235.1 Actinomycetota bacterium
CGGCCACGAACGGGTTGCTCTCTCCGGCCGCGACCGCGACGTAGGCGCCGATGAACGTGGTCAGCGCGACCGCGGTGAGCGATGAAGCGACGAGGCCGATCCGCATGTCGGTTCGGGTCGGCGTGTACCGGCAGAAGTCGGCCATGTTGGTGACGAACGTGAGGGAGGCGACCGCGATGATCGTGACGTAGGTCGCGAACCCCGTCCACGTGAAGCGCTGCTCCGGCGACTCGAAGACCCGGGAGACGCCGTAGCGCGGATCGTCGGTCGCGAGGTAGAGCGCGATCAGAAGCCCCGCGGCGCCGAGGCTGAGCGGGAGGACGACGCGGAAGAGCCAGCGCATCACGTCGAAACCGAGCACGGCGAGCCCCGCCTGGACGACGGCGAAGCCGAGCGCGACGGGCACGACCGGGAGCCGCGTGTCGGCCAGCACCTGAACGAGGGCCTGCACGCCGAAGGCGGCCGTCAGCGCCTGGGTCGCGAACCAGTACACCGCGGCGATGACCCGGTAGGGCGACGTCAGGGCCCGGGCCCCGAGGAGGCCGAAGTGCGCCCGCATCGCAACCTGTCCCGGGAGGCCGTCGTCGACGCCCGGCTGCGCGATCACGACGAGCAGGCCGAAGGCGAGCGCCTGCCCGACGACTGTGGCGACGACCGCCCACCAGAGCGGCAGCCCGCCCCCGAGCACGGCGAACGCGCCGAGGACGCACATGACGGGGTTCAGGAAGAACGTGAAGTTGATCGCGAAGAGCGTCCCCCAGCGTGCGGTGCGGAGCTCCGCTGGGATCGGCTCGACGCCGTACTCCTCGACGGCGGGCATCAGCCGGGTGCCCGCTGCATCAGCTCATCGGATGGCGTCGCATGAAGTCGATCACCGCGGCGGCGTGGGCATCGGTCGAGTCGAAGATCGTCGAGTGACCGGCGTCCTTCAGGACGACCTTCTCGGCCCCCGTGATGCCCTGGTAGATGCCCTCCTGGCCGACGCCGCCGGGGCCCTGATCCCACGGCGTCATGATGTCCTGGTCGCCGCCGAGCACGAGGGCGGGCGAGGTGATCTTCGGCAACCACGGGGTCAGGTCCATGTCGCACATGACCTGGCAGACGGCGGTGAACACCTCGAGGCGGTTCGAGTCGCGGAGGATCTGGTTGCAGTGGGCGGGGACGCCGGCACCGGCGTCCGACTCGAGGAACTTCTTGTCGACGGCCTGCCAGGCGATCAGGTCGGCGAGGATCCGGCTGCCGGGCCCGTCCGGATCGAGGTTCGCGATGTCGATCCAGTTCTTGAAGATGAGCTTGCCCATGCGGCCGAGCTTCGCGGCCGCGCAGTTGATCGTCACCGACTGGGTGCGCTCGGGGTACTTGCCCGCGAACGTGATCGCGACCATGCCGCCGAACGAGGAGCCGTGGATGTGCGCGCGCTCGTGCCCGACGACGTCCATCAGCGCCGCGAGGTCGTCGGCGAACACCTCGGTGTCGTACTGCTGGATCGGCTTGTCGGACTGGCCGTAGCCGCGCTGGTCGTAGTCGACGACCTCGAAGCCCGCCTCGGCGATGATCGGGGTGACAGGATCGAGGTTGAAGTGTCCGAACCCGGCGCCGTGGATCTGGAACACCGGCTCGCCCTCCCCGGTGATCCGGTGCCACATGTTGATGCCGTTGACCTGGATCAGCCCTTCCATCGGTGCCCTCCCGCTCGTCGCCGTGAACAGGTCGAGTATGACCCACCGGTGGATGTCCGACAACCGACGGGACGGCCGGTCAGGCCTGGAGGACGATCTCGACCCGTTCGGGCGGGGTCTCGAGGAAGGCGTCGCGGAACGACGCGGTCGTCCAGTCGCGCCTCGGGTACCGCCGTCGAAGGAGCGAGAAGGCGAGCTCCGGCTCGGCAAGCGGAAACGGACTCACGCGCGCCCGCCACCGCCCGAGCGGCTCGAAGGTGAAGCTGCCGAGCTCGAACGCCTCGGACGGCGGGTCGTCCCACTCGCGGAGGCAGAAGACGAGCGAGAACCGGTCGTACCACTGCAGCCGGTGGTAGTCGGCCCAGCGCAGCTCGTCGTCCACGCCGAGCGTGGCGGCCCGCACGGCGTAGCCCGCCTCCTGCTCGGCGACGAAGCCGTCGACGAGCTCCTGCACCTCGGCCGCGCGCGAGAGCGCAAGGCCTGGGTCGGCGCCGTAGCGCTGCCGGTAGATGCCGGCGCCGTGCATCGAGACGAGCAGGCCGGCGTAGGGATCTTCCTCGGTGATCGCCGCGATCCCGGCCCGGTAGAAGGCGAGGTGCGAGCGCACGTCGACGTCGAGGAACGCGGCGGGCTTGCCGTCGGGGCCGACCTGCGGAGAG
>VGCB01000538.1 GCA_016870235.1 Actinomycetota bacterium
GACCCGCGGCGGCGCCGCCGTGCTGCACCGCGACGACATCGGCTCGATCGAGCCGGGCCAGCAGGCCGATCTCGCCGTTTGGCGCACCGACGGTCTCGAGCTCGGCGGCGCCGTCGACCTCGTCGCCGGGCTCGTGCTCGGCGGGCCGCACCGCGTCGACCGGCTCCTCGTCGGCGGCGAGGAGGTCGTGCGGGGCGGGGCGCTCGTCCGGGCCGACGAGGCCGAGATCGCGAGGGATCATCGGGTGCAGGCACGAAGGTTCCTTCCGACATGACCGTGACGCTCTCGACCCACGTGCTCGACACGGCGACCGGCCGGCCCGCGAGCGGGGTGCGCGTCGACGTGCTGGGCGACGGCGAGGTCGCCGGAATGCTCGTGACCGACGCCGACGGCCGCGCGCGCCTCGACCGGGCCCTCACGCCCGGCACCTACCGGCTCGTCTTCCACCCGCCGTCGCCGTTCTTCACGCGGGTCGAGCTCCAGGTCGAGCTCGCCGAGGGCCACTACCACGTCCCGCTTCTCGTCTCCCCGTTCGGATGCGCGAGCTACCGGGGCAGCTGACCGCGGACGAGGTCGCCGGGCTCTTCGAGGGCCGGACGCGGTTCGTCGAGCGCCTCGCCGCGGAGCCGGACCCGCTGATCCGCGCGCGGACGCTCGTGCACGAGCTGTCTCCGGAGGAGAAGCGCGAGATCCTCGACGCGCATCCGGCGATCGGGCAGCGCGCGGGGCTGTCGGCCCGCTCCGCCGCCGAGCAGGGCGCCGACGCCGACCCCGAGGTCCTCACCGAGCTCGCCCGCCTGAACGCCGAGTACGAGGCGCGCCACGGCTTCCGGTTCGTCGTCTTCGTCAACCGGCGGCCGAAGGCGGAGATCCTCGAGGTGCTTCGCGGGCGGATCGGCCGCTCGACCGACGACGAGCTGGAGACGGCGCTCGGCGAGCTCGTCGCGATCGCGGAGGACCGGTGGCGGAGACGATGACAAACGCCGCGCCCCCGAGCCCCCCCACCCCCGCGTCTGGCTCCAGTCGGACGCCGCCCGCCTCGTGCCCCCGACGAGCCGTGCAGCACCGTCCGCGCGAGGGAGTCGGCGCCGCGTGAGCGCTCTCCCGCTCGCGCTCGACGGCTACGTCCGCGACTGGCTCGACCTGCTCCTGCGCTGGCTCCACGTCGTCGCCGCGATCGCGTGGATCGGCGCCTCGTTCTACTTCGTCCTCCTCGACCAGTCCCTACGCCCGCCGAAGGAGGAACGCGACGTCGCCGACGGCGTGCGCGGCGAGCTGTGGGAGGTCCATGGCGGCGGCTTCTACCACGTCAAGAAGTACCTCGTGGCGCCGCCGAAGCTGCCCGACCACCTCGCCTGGTTCAAGTGGGAGGCCTACACGACCTGGCTCTCGGGCTTCGCGCTCATGGTCGTGCTGTTCTACCTCGACGCGCGTACGACGCTGATCGACCCTGCCGTCGCCGACATCGAGCCGTGGCTCGCCGTCCTTCTGAGCGTCGTCTTCCTCGCCGCCGCCTGGCTCGTCTACGACGTCCTCTGCCGGCTGCTGGCTGGGCGGGAGCTCGTCCTCGCCGCCGCCGTGCTCGGCCTCGTCGTTCTGGCGGCGTGGGGGACGAGCGAGCTCTACAGCCCGCGCGCCGCCTGGCTCCAGGTCGGCGCGATGCTCGGCACGGCGATGGCCGGCAACGTCTTCTTCGTCATCATCCCGGCCCACTGGGAGCTGATCCGCGCCAAGCAGGCTGGCCGCGACCCCGACCCCGGGCCGGGGATCAAGGGGAAGCAGCGGTCGGTGCACAACAACTACCTGACGCTGCCCGTCCTCGTGACGATGCTCGCGGCGCACTCGTCGTTCCTGTACGGCCGCGAGCTCGCGTGGCTGATCCTGGTCGGGCTGATGCTCGGCGGCGCCGCCGTGCGCCTCTTCTTCAACCTCCGGCACGGCGGCCGCACGATCTGGGCGATTCCGGCGGCGGTCGCGGTCGCGGCGGCCGTCGTGGCGCTCGTCCTCCGGCCGGACGACCGGCCGGCGCCGCCGCCGGGGGAGACGATCGCGTTCGCAGACGTGGCGCCGGTCATCGAGCGCCGGTGTGTCACCTGCCATGCGACCACGCCGACGCAGCCGGGCTTCTCGAGCGCCGCGGCGGGGCTTGCGCTGGAGACGCAGGCGCAGATCGAGGCGAGAGCGGAGGACGTCGCCGCGGCCGTCTCCGCGCGCACGATGCCGCTCGGGAACGTGACGGGAATGACTGACGCCGAGCGCGAGCTCGTCGCCACCTGGGCGGCCGGTCGCTGATCAGCCGGCGATCGCGACGAGCTCGCCGACCGA
>VGCB01000539.1 GCA_016870235.1 Actinomycetota bacterium
CACCGGCGCGTCGAGCCCGGCGGTCTTGATCCGCAGCCGCTCGACCGCCTCCGCGGCGGCCGCCGTCTCGCGCCTGCGCCCGGGGCCGGACAGCGACCGCCACTGCCCCATCGCGACGTTCGTCCGGACGCTCGCGTCGAGGACGAGACCCTGGCGGTGGCGATCCTCGGGCACGAGCGCGATCCCGGCCTCGATCGCGTCCCGCGGCGAGCCGGCGCGGACGGGGCGACCCGAGACCGAGACAGCGCCGCCTCGGGCCCGCCGCACCCCGGCCACCGTCTCGAGCAACTCGGTCCGGCCGCTGCCGACAAGCCCGGCGATCGCGACGACCTCGCCCTCGTGGACGTCGAGCGTGACGGGCTCCACGGCCCCCTCCGCGACGACCTCCTCGAGCCGCAGGAGCGGGCGCCCCACGACGATCGACCGCTTCCCGTAGAGCTCGCTCAGCTCGCGGCCCACCATCATCGTCGCCAGCGGGTGCTCGTCCAGCTCGGCCCGCCCGAGCCCGCCCACGACCCGGCCGTCGCGGAGCACGACCGCCCGGTCGGCGAGGTCGCAGATCTCCCGCAGGCGGTGGGTGATGAGGATCGTCGACGTCCCCGTGTCCCGGAGCCGCCGAACGACGGCGAACACGCGCTCGACGTCGGCCTCACCGAGCCGGCTCGTCGCCTCGTCGAGGATCAGGAGGCGCGGCGAGGCGGCGAGCGCCCGGGCGACCTCGACCAGCGCACGGTCGCCGGGTCCGAGCGTCTCGAGCGGTGCCGACGGGTCGCGGTCGACTCCCACCTCCTCGAGGTAGGGACGCGCGGCCCGGACGACCGCGCGCCGGTCGAAGCGACGGCCGGCGGACGGGAGGCGCATGAGCATGACGTTCTCGGCGATCGAGAGCCGCGGAGCCGCCGTCGGCTCCTGGGCGACGAGGACGATGCCCGCGTCGATCGCGTCGCGTGGACGCGTGAACGCGCACGGGGCGCCGTCGAGCTCGAGACCTCCCTCGTCGGCGTCGATCGCGCCGGCGACCACCTTCGCGAGGGTGCTCTTGCCCGACCCGTTCTCACCCGCGAGCGCCACGATCTCGCCGGGGCCGATCGTGAGATCGACCCCGGCGAGTGCGGTGACGACGCCGTACCGCTTGACGATCGACCGCGCCTCGAGCATCGTCGCGCCGCGTTGGACCCGGTTACGCCCCGGGCGCGGTCACGAGGACGTAGCCCGAGCCGCGCTTCGCGACCGAGACCTTCATCGCCGCCTTCAGCCGGTCGGCGTAGGGCTGGTAGCTCCCGATGTTGCCGCTGTCGAGCTGGAGGTACGGCACCGCGACCGTCCGCGGGACCGACTTGCCGGTGATGACCTGGTACGCGGCCCACGCCATCCCGTTCCCGATCTCGGGCGAGAGGAGCGCCGCCGTCGCGAAGATCGTGCCCTTCTGGATCTGCTCGACGTTGAGGGCGTCGCCGTTGTAGCCCGTGATCACCGGCTTGAACGACCCGCGCACGGCCGAGAGCGCTGCAAGCGCGCTCGGGTCGTTGACCGCGAGGATCCCGGTCATCTTCTCGCCGAACTTCGTCCGCCACGTCGTGACGATCGCCCGCGCCGTCTCGACGTTGTCCTTCGTGTTCGCCTGCTTGTCGAGGATCGTGCAGCCGGCAGCCCGCGCGCCCGCCTCGAGCCCCGCGTTCCGCGCCCGCAGGATCGGAACGACCTCGATTCCCTGGATGATCCCGACCGCGCACTTCCGGCCCGACTTCGCGATCGCGGCGGCGGCCGACCGGGCGAGGGCGCTCCCCGCCGTCGTGTCGTTCGTCTGGAAGTTCGCGGTCGCCGTCTTCGCGCCCGGCGAGTCGATGACGATGACCGGGATGCCGGCGGCGCGGGCGCGATCGAATGCCGGCTGGATGCCCTTCTCGTCGAGCGGCCAGATGAGGATCGCGTCGACCTTGCGCTGGACGAGCGAGTCGACGGCCGTGATCTGGACGTTCGGGTCGAACTGCCCGCCCGCGACGATCACCTTCATCCCGAGCGCCTTCGCCTGGTCCTGGATCCCCTCGCGCATGGCGGCCTCGAACGGCGCGACCGTCGGCGGCACCCAGCCGATCGTGTACGTCTCGGCGGACCGCGCCTGCCCTGCGACAGCCACCGCGAGCGCGACGAGCCCCGTGGCCCCGAGCCCGAGTGCGAACTTCCGGTGTTTGCTCATCTGTCCTCCTTGATGTGGTGCGGACGGGAACGCCGCCGCCGTCGACGGACGGCATCTTCCGGCGGGGGCGCGGGGACGTCGAGAGATCAGCGCCGAACGGCCGGATCGGCGACCCGAGCGGTCGCCGG
>VGCB01000540.1 GCA_016870235.1 Actinomycetota bacterium
GAGGTCGGCGTCGGTGCACGTCGGCGCCTCGCCACCCCGCCCGTAGCACGCCGGCCCGGGGTCGGCGCCGGCGCTCTGGGGCCCCACATGCAGGAGCCCGCCCTCGTCGAGCCAGCCGATCGAGCCGCCGCCCGCGCCGATCGTGTGCACGTCGATCATCGGCAGCGCGATCAGGTGGCGGTTGATCTCGCCCTCGCGCGTGATCTCGACCTCGCCGTCCTTGACGATCGACGCGTCGAAGCTCGTGCCGCCCATGTCGACGATCACGCAGTCGTCCGAGCCGCGCGGCCGGGTGTGCGCGAGCCCCGCGACAGGCCCGCCGGCCGGGCCCGAGAGCACCGTCGTCGCCGGGTTGCGCGCGACGATCTCGGGCGTTGCGACGCCGCCGTTCGACTGCATGATCAGCAGCGTTCCCCGGAAAGTGGCCCGCCCGAGCTCGGCGACGAGCCGGTGGATGTAGCGGTCGAGCACGGTCCCGACGTACGCGCTCATCACGGTGGTCGAGACGCGGTTCCAGATGCGTACCTGCGGCAGGACCTCGTGCGAGACCGCGAGATACGCGTCGGGAAGTCGCTCGCGCACGCGCTCGGCGACCGCGCGCTCGTGGTCGCCGTTCGCGTAGGCGTGCAGGAGGCAGATCGCGACCGCCTCGACGCCCTCGGCGGCGAGGAGATCGAGGGCAGCCTCGACTGAAGCTTCGTCGAGGGGTGTCCGCACGTCGCCCTTGACGTCGACCCGCTCGGTCACGGGCAGCCGCAGGTAGCGCGGGACGAGCGGGCTCGGCGGGACGTAGCTGTTGTCGTAGAGGTGCTTGCGGCTGCGGACGCCGCGCCGCATCTCGAGGATGTCGCGGAAGCCCTCGGTCGTGAGGAGCCCGGTGCGGGCACCGCGGTCGGTGAGGATCGCGTTCGTCGTCACGGTCGTGCCGTGCACGATCAGGCCGACGTCCCCGAGGAAGGCGTCGAGCGTCCGGTCCGTCTCGGCCGCCAGCTCGGCGAGCCCCTGCATGGCGCCGGTTGCCGGATCGGACGGCGTCGTCGGCGTCTTGTGCTGGACGAGCGCTCCGTCCTCGACGAGGACGAGGTCCGTGAACGTGCCGCCGACGTCGATCCCGACCGCGGTCGTCACGTCAGACGGTCGTCAGCCCGGGGTCGATCCGCGAAAGCCGGCGTGGGGAGCCCGTGCCGATCACGTACGTGTCGGCGACGCTGGCGGAGATTCGCTCGTCGGCGCTCGAGAAGTTCGGGTGCACGGCGATCACCATGTCCGCGGCGAGGGGCGTCGTGTCTGCAGCCGTGATCACGGGCAGGTCGTGGTCGACGCCGACGCCGTGCCCGTGCCAGATCCCCACCCGGACGCCCTCGCGGGCTGCAACCGCGTCGATCGCGGCGGCGGCCGCGCCGGCAGGCTTCCCGGCGACGAGGCCCTGCTCAGCGGCGCGGGCGGCCTCGAGGCACGCGTCGGCCATCGCCATTCGCGCCGGGTCCAATGGGCCGATCGCGACGAGCCGGGCGAGCTCGACCCAGTAGTCGGTGGGGCCGACGATCTCGACGTAGATCGAGAGCAGGTCGCCCGCGGCGAAGGGCTCCGCGGTGGGGCGCTCGAGGAAGTAGCTGCCCGCGGAGGCGAAGACGAGTGCATCCTTGACGCCGAGGCTCCGGCCCTTCCCCTCGATCGCGGCGTTGAGCTCCCACCCGGTCGCGCCTGCCCGGACGAGCGGCAGGCAGGCCTCGAAGGCCGCGTCGGCGATCGCCGCGGTCGCCTCGAGCTCTGCGATCTCCTCGGGCTCCTTGATCGCCTTGACCGCGGCGAAGGCGCCCGTGACGTCGACGACGGTCGCGTCGGGCAGCCCCGAAGCGAACCGCTCCGCCTCGTGCGCCGTCGCGTGGTGCTTGAGCCCGACGACGCCGAGGCGGCCCTTCGCGACCCCTTTCTCGGCGAGCACGCCGGCGACGCCGGAGGCGAGGTCGTCGTACTCGGAGAGGATGTCGCCCTGCCCGGCCGCGCGGGCGTCCTCGACTCCGGCCCGATGCCGTGCGTAGTAGGCGTCGGCTGCAGTCGTGACGACGGCGATCGGCGCGTGTCCGGGGAGGAGCACGACGTTCGCGGCGCGCAGCACGGGCGCGTATCCGGACGTCCACTCGATCCCGCCGTAGCTGCCGATCGTGCCCTTCCCGAAGACGACGACGGCGTCGAGGCGCTGGTCGGCGAGCGCGGCCCACAGCCGGGTGAGCCGGCGGGCGACGAGCGAGTCGACGGGCATGCATCCTTGTATCGCATCTGACATGACACCGGCAACTCCAGGTATCGAAG
>VGCB01000541.1 GCA_016870235.1 Actinomycetota bacterium
CACCGGGACGTCGACGCCGCCAGAGAACGCGACGTAGAGACGGAAGCCCGGCCCGGGCGCGATCCCGATCCGGAGCTCCGCTCCGGCAGGCGCGCGCCGGCTCTCCCACACGTGCACCGCCTTGCCGTCGAGCGTCATCTCCGCCTCGGCGCCGCAGACCGCGACGGTCGCGTCCGACTCGAGCCGGAACGCGACGTTGCCGAGCGTGACCTCGAGGGTGGCCGCCGAGGCGTCGTTGCCGACGAGCAGGTTTGCGGCACGGTGCGCGAAGTGATCCATTGCGCCGGCCGGGAAGAAGCCCTTCGCCTGCATCCCGCGGCGACCCGGCCAGTCCTGCACGGTCGTCTGCAGCCCGCCCTCGAGGACGACGATCCCGCGACCGCCCATCACGGCACCGGCGTCGCCGCCGCAGCGGCCTCTCGAATTGCCCGGCGCCTCGCCGCCTCGTCCGCGACCTCTGGCAGCCAGTCCAGATAGGCGCCGACGTCGAACACGCCGTCCTCGATCCGGTAGCGGTAGCGATCGGCGTGGACGTCTGCGAAGGCCTCCAGCAGCTCGGCCTCCTCGACGCAGTGGAAGCGGATGCGATCGCCGGCCCGCATCAGCAGCGGGTTGTCGCGGAACGCCTCGTTGCGCTGGGCGAGGTCGTAGATCGGGATCGTGCGGCCGACGAGCTGGTAGCCGCCCGCCGACTCGACCGGGTAGATCGCCCAGCACGGCCCGCCGATGCCGACGGCACCCTCGGGCGTCCACGTGCGCGTCGGGTTGTACTTCGGCAGCACGAGCGCGTGCCGCGGGTCGAGCGGGAACATGAACGGGAGTCCGGGAAAGAAGCCGATGAACCCCGTCCATTGCTCCGTCTCGGTGACCGCCTCCACGAGCGCCTCGAACCCGTCGAGGCCGTTGTACCGGATCACGTAGTCGAGGTTGTAGCCGCCCTCGCAGTTCGGGGCGTCCGCGCGGATGGTGTTGATGTAGCGCTCGACCGCTGCGCGCGTCTGCGCGTCCGAGAACGCGACCGGAAGGTGGACGAGGCGGCTCGGGATCCGCATCTCGCGCTGCGAGCCGAGACCCGCGTGGATCCCGTGCATGTGCTCGAGCAGGTCGCCCGGAGCGATCTCCGATGGCTCGTAGCGCACGAGGATCGAGCGGAACCCCGCCGCCGTCTCCACGATCCCTGCGGCAGGGTGGGCCCGCAGCGCGTCGTCGACCGCGTGCACCGTGAAGTTGAGGGTGAGGTCGAACTCCGCCTCGCCGTACTCGATCAGGATCGCACGGTCGCCGGCCTGGCGGTAGGTGACCGCGGGCTTCCCGGCGGCGGGCTCCTGGCGCTCGATGACTGCCGACGTGGGACTGTCGGGCACGGGGCTCCTGCGAGTTCGGGGACGGCGTGCACGCCGATACTGCCCGCAACGCCGGCCTGCCGCAAGCGCCACGAGGCTAGCCTGCAGCGATGAGCGACACCTCATGGCACAGCCCCGACTACCCGGAGCTGCGAAGCGGGCCGCCGTGGGTGATGCAGGAGATGATCGCGCGCCAGCCGGAGCTCGCGCCGGCCATCCTCGACGCGACCGGGCCGGCCGCCGAGGTCGCGGCGCTCGTCCGCGAGACCGTCGCGATTCGGCTTCCCGTCACCGTCTGCGGCTGCGGGACCTCGGAGCACGGCGCGCTCGCCGTCGCGGCGCTGATCGCGACGGCACTCCCGTCCGACGAGCGGTGGCTCGTGTGCGCGCGCCCGGCGCTCTCGGCGCTGCTCGAGCCGGCTCCCGGCCTCTGCCTCGCCGTCTCGCACGACGGCGGGACGCGCGCGACCCTCCTGGCGCTCGAGGCCGCTCGCCGCGAGGGCGCTCGGACGGCGGCGATCACCGCCCGTCCGGACGCAGCTGTCGCCGGAGCTGCCGAGCTCGTCGTCCCGACGCCGGCGCTCGACCGCTCGGGGTGTCACACGGTTGCGTACGTCTCGGCCGTGCTGGCAGGCACGGCCGTCGCAGCCGCCCTCCGTCTGCCCGGAGTCGCCTCCGGGGCTGCACGTCGGCTGCTCGCGGACGCGCTCGCCGCTCCGGGCTACGAGCGGACCGCGACGGCGCTCGCGCGAAGCCGGACCGTGCTGACGGCGGGCGCGGGAGTGGACCACGTCACGGCCCGCGAGCTCGCGCTCAAGATCGCGGAGGGTGCGCGCATCCCGACGGTCGCGCTCGAGCTGGAGACGGCGATGCACGGCCAGCTCGTCGCCCACGACGGCGGCGACGCGCTCGTCCTCGTCGCACTGTCGGAGCACGGGCGCGACCGTGTCGCCCGGCGCGCCG
>VGCB01000542.1 GCA_016870235.1 Actinomycetota bacterium
AGCAGGCCCGGCCAGGCGTCGTGCCCGTCGAGGATCACGCAGGAGTGTCGCTCGAGGTCAGCGGGCCCCGCGGGCATCCCGTGCGCCTCGAGATAGGACGGGCTCGCGCAGAAGTGCACGCGAGCGGGCCCGAGGGACGTGGCGTCGAGCGACGGCGACGGCCGTCGGCCGATGCGGAACGCGAGATCGAACCCCTCGCCCTCGAGATCGACGTGCCGCCGCGTCAGGAGCACCTCCACGCCGACGTCCGGCCAGGCGGCGGCGAACGCGACGACGAGATCGGGGAGGAAGGTCTCGCCGAGCACGGGATCGGCGGTGATCCGGAGGACGCCGCTCGGCTCGCTCCTCGTCGACGAGGCCTCGTGCGCCGCCTCCTCCGCGAGCCGGACGATCTCCTCGCACCGCGTCGCGAAGTCCGCGCCGACGTCGGTGAGCCGCGTCCTGCGAGTCGTCCGGTGGAGGAGGCGGACGCCGAGGGAGCGCTCGAGGAGGGCGATCCGCCGGCTGATCGTCTGCTTGGGGACGTCGAGCGATCGGGCCGCGGCGGTGAACCCGCCCGCACGCGCGACCGCGGCGAAGAGCCGGAGGTCGTCGAGCGAGTGTCCCCTTGTCGGGACACTCTGTCGCCACAGAGACGTATTGTCATTCATAGACGGACAATGTAGAACATCGTCGTGCCCACTGACGTCCGCGAGAGCATCGAGGTCGCGCGTCCCCCTGACGAGGTCGCCGCGTTCATGTTCGATCCTGCGAACGACGCACGCTGGACGGGAGGCGTCGTCGAGAGCCGCCCGCTCACGGAGGGGCCGTTGCGCGCAGGCGCCGCCGTCGAGCGGACCGTCCGCTTCGCCGGCCGGACGTTCACCTATCGCTACACGGTCGTCGCCTCCACACCGGCGTCCGTCGAGCTCGAGATCGAGAACCCGTTCCCGATGCGCGTGAGCTACGCGCTCGAGGAGGCGGCTGGCGGGACGCACGTCACCATCTACGCGCGCGGTGATGCCGGCGGGTTCTTCAGGGTCGCGGGACCGCTGCTGAACGCGATGGTGCGTCGCAACATCCGGCGAGACCTCCGTGCGTTGGAGCGCTGCCTCGAGAAGCCGTAGGCGTCGGCGCGGATCACCGGCTCTCGTCGCTGCAGGGCCAGCCGGCCTGGTCACCGAGCGAGGGGGAGGACAGGCTAGAAGCCGCCGCCGAACGACTCGACGCGGAGCGCGGCGATCACCACCGCGATCACGCCGACCCCGACGACGAGCGCAGGGCCGAGCAGCTTGGCGCGCTGCCGGCGGGCGAAGGCGAGGCCCGCCATCGCCGCGATCCCGCCGACGAGCCCGCCGAGATGCCCGCCGATCGAGATGTTCGGGATCGCGAACGTGAGCACGAGGTTGAGCACGATCATCGTCATCGCCTGCCCGGCGAGCGTCCCGGTCGCCAGGTACTCGAGGACCAGCAGCGTGCCCATGATCCCGAAGATGGCGCCCGAGGCGCCGACGGTGGCTTGGAACGGGTCGGTGAGAAGCAGCGCGCCAGCGGAACCAGCGAGACCGGAGGCGAAGTAGACGAGCAGGAAGCGCATCGTGCCGATGGTCTGCTCGACGGCTGTGCCCAGCAGATAGAGAGCGAAACTGTTGAACGCGAGGTGGATGATGCTCCCGTGCAGGAGCATCACCGTCGCGAGGCGGTACCAGTCGCCATTGGAGACGTCGTAGCCGCTCAGAAGCATTTCTCGGAACAGCGAGCCACCCGGGTTGTTGATCCCGTTTCCCTGCGCGACCGTCGCAAGGTAGAAGACGACGTTCAGCGCAATCAGCGCGATCGTCGCCGGTGCTGCGCTCCGCCGTGTCGAGTACTGCACCCGGCGGGCCGCCCGCTTCGCCTGCCCCTTCGGCGCGCCGATGTTCGCGTGCTCCGGGCAGCGGATCCCGACCGGAGCGAACGTCATGCACTCCTCGCAGATCGGACGGTTGCACTCCGAGCACGAGACGAGCGTCTCGCGGCCCGGATGCCGGTAGCAATGGGGCGTCTCCTCCACCGCGGCTAGCGTACCCGCGTGCGCGTCCACGTCGCCTTCACGCCGGACGACTCGAGCCCGGCGCCGACGGGGATCGTGATCGACGTGATCCGCGCCACCTCGACGATCTCGACCGCGCTCGCCTCGGGCTACGAGCGCGTCTACTGCTCCGCCGAGGTCGAGGACGCCCGACGCCTCCGCGACGAGCTCGAAGGGGTCACGCTCGGCGGCGAGCGGCTCGGCCTCCGGATCGACGGCTTCGACCTCGGCAACTCGCCGCAGGAGTACCTC
>VGCB01000543.1 GCA_016870235.1 Actinomycetota bacterium
GACGAACGCGTGCCAGCAGCTCTCGCATCGGATCCGTTCGCCTTGCTCGCCCGTCGCGCGCTCACCGCAGAACGGGCAGAAGCGCACCGACCCCTCGCTGCGGAGGTCAGGCCCGGCGGCGACGTCACGGTCGAGCCGATGCATGACCGGGATCGTGACGGCGAACGCCGCGAGGAGGACGAGCAGCACGCCGACGAGTCGGCTGAATGCCTCGCTGTCGATGTCCGCCCAGATCTGCGTCACGATCGCGATCGCCGACGCCGCGGTGAGCACGTACGCGAGCCGGAGCACGATCTCGTGCCGGCGCACCAGGATCGCCAGGGCCAGAAGCGACGCGACCACGCCGGCGGCCGCGGTGACGAACAGGGACTGCAGGAGCTGGTCGTATGTCGTGTTGTCCGAGCCGTCAGCCCAGATCGTCCCCGTCAGCAGGGTGAAGGCGAGCGTGCCACATGCTGCAGCGGTCGCGGGGACGGGGCCGAGTCGTCCGCGCTCCCACGCCGGGACGCAGAGGAGGCCGACGACGATCGCGCCGGTGACGCAGAGCGACGTTCCGAGCAGCTTCCCCTCGACGTCGCCGAGGTCGCCCGCGACGAGCCCGACGATGCCGAGCGCCGCGTTCACCGCGACCGAGCCGAAGAAGAGCCCGAGACCGACCCGTCGAGCCGTCCCGGCGCGCCCGGCCAGCGGATCGCCGCTCATCCGGGCGGATGCTAGTACACCCCGGCAGGCTCGGTGGGCCCGGCGACGCGCTCGCCGTCCACCTCGTCCGCGATGATCTCGGGATGCCCGGGACCTCAAGATCGCCCTCCCTGCTGCCGATGAGCCGGACGATGAAGCGTGTCGTCCTGCTCGGTGGCGTCGCCTTCGGCACGCTCGGCGTGGGATTGCTGGCGGCCGGGTACGGGGCGGCCGGAGTGCTCCTGTGCGTTGTCGCGGTCGCCTCGGTTGCGGTGGCGCTCACCGTCACCTGGCGACTCGACGATCTCGACGACGCGCCACCCGCCGATCGCCGTATGCCGCGGACGTAGCGGGACGCCGGCGGTCGCGTCGGCGCCCCTTGCCGATGAAAAGTCGCAAATTCCGCCAAGAACGCCGGCGCGCCGCTTGACGGTGCGGGCGGCCGACCCTAGATTGGGCGATGCACCGAGCACGGAGCGCGACTAGGTCGAAGCTCAGCGCGAGGGCCGTAGGCGGAAGCCGAAGGTCAGCGGGCTGGGTGGACGAAAGCGCCACCGGCTCGGTGAATTCGTTCGTGGCCCGTGCGAGGGTGCAGCGCGTGTGTCCAGCGTGCTCCGACGGGCTCCTCCAGTAGGATCCCACGCAATGCACCTTCGCGCCCCGAGCGTCGACAGAGGCGTCCAGAGCTTCATCTGGGCCGTCGTCTTCTTCCTCGTCCTCTGGCTCGGCATGCTCGGCATGGGCGTGTCACGCGGCACGTCGCTGCTCCTGGCGGGAGTTGCGGCGTTCCTGATCTACGTCTTCGTGCGCACGCACGGCGGCGACGATCCGCGCGACAAGCGCCCGAGCGCCCCCTCGTCCTCCGAGGGGCCTCTCGGCGGGTCCTCTAGCTCTCGCGCCTCGACCGGCGACGCAGGCTCAGGCTCGTGACGAGCCGCTGAGCGAGCGCGGGGCGGAGCGCGTCGTCGAGACGCTGCCGTGCAGACCGCCGCGCAGGCTCGCCGCCCTCCAGGGCACGCCAGTGCCGGAGGATCAGGAGCTCCGAGCCGGTGCGGTGGCCGGGATCGTGAACGGGGGACATGACCAGAAGATCGGCCTCTGCGGCGGCGATTCCATCCCTGGGCCGAGGGTGGCGACTCCCCCGCTCGGGCGGGCGCGGATGCTAGGCGGCCTCCAGGTCGAGGCGTCGCTCGTCGAATGCAGACGTCGCGAGCAGCTCGGCGAACGCCGTGACGGTGCGAAGCGCATCGGCCTCGAACACGTGCGGGACGACCGCGACCGCGCGATCGTGCGCGAACGGCACGTCGACGTGCGCCGTCGAGACGAGGTTGATCGAGAGAGACGTGCAGACCGGGCAGCGGACGGCAACGGCGACCGACCGGTCCGCGGTGGCGATGAGGCGGAACGCCGACGGCGTCACCGGCCGCGGCCGTTCCTCGAGGCGACAGAAGAAGCTCCACGGCCATTCTCCGCGCTCGATGCGCGCCACGACGAGCGATCGCAGCTCGTCCGCCAGCGGATCCGCTCGCGCCGTCATCAGGTTCACGAACGACGTGGTCGAACGGAGGCCGAGAAGCGTCCAGTCGAGGTCGTCGTGCGACACGAGCGCCTGGTGCTCGTC
>VGCB01000544.1 GCA_016870235.1 Actinomycetota bacterium
GCGTGAGCCCGCGGCTGGGGCAGGGGTCGACGATCGTTGGCTGGGCGGTCATTGGCGTGCGCTCCTTGATCTCGGACGACGGTTTGTCACTGCCGGAGGATCGCGACAGCCTGTGCCATTGTCAACTGGGCGTCAGGTCAATCGATGACGGCTTGTGCACGATCCGGCTCGTCTACCCTCTGCCCTCATGACGCGGCACGCGGATCCACGAGGCGCCGCCCCGAGCCGGGTCCCGCGCGGCCAGGGCAGAGAGGCGCTTCTGGGGGCGCTCGTCCGCGTCGCGGCACGGGACGGGCTCGACGCCGTCAGGCACCGTTCCGTCGCCGCCGAGGCGAGCGTGACGCACGGGCTCGCGACCTACCACTTCGCCTCTCGCGACGAGATGGTGCGCGAGGCGCTCGTGTGGGCAACCCGGAGGGCGCTCGAGCAGTCCGGGATCGGCGAGGTCGGCGAGACGCTCGAGACGTTCGGAGCGTCGATTCCGGCCCGGATCGCGGACGATCCGGGCAACGCCGGGTTTCAGTTCGAGCTCGCGATCGAGGGACACGCCGGGCCGAGCTCGGGGCCGAGGTCAGACGGCTCTACGATCAGTACATCGAGGCTGTCGGTGGCGTTCTCGCCGCACACGGTGCGGGAGACGACCCCGCCCTCGCAAGGCTCGTGTTCGCCGCTGTGGACGGGCTCGTGCTGCAGCAGCTGGTCTACGGCGACAGCGGACAGACCGAGGAGTGTCTCGCGCGGCTGCGGGGTCTTCTCGTCATGCTCTGCGAGCAGACGACCGCCGAGCCCCATCGGGGAAGCTGACGCGTGGACAGCACGAGGTCAGGCTCCGGCGCCGGGTCCGCGACGAGCTGCGACGTCATCGTGATCGGCGGTGGCTTCGCCGGGGTCGTAGCGGCGCGCGAGCTCGCGCGTGCGGGGCGGAGGGCGGTGCTGCTCGAGGCACGCGACCGGCTCGGCGGACGGACCTGGTACCGGGAGCTCCCCGGGGCGGGCCGCAAGGTCGAGCTCGGCGGCACGTGGATCTCGTCGCGCACGATGCGCTGCGCCCGGGCGGAGGTCGAGCGCTACGGGCTGCGGCTGACGCGACGGGACGGTGCGGCACCGGTCTTTCGCTGGTCGCTCGGCGACGGTCTCGTGCCCGGCTTCCCGCTCGCCGGGGAGGAGCTCTACGAGCTCGAGCGCGCGTGGTTCGAGCTGATCCTCCGGGCGCGGCGCATTGACCCGGACAGGCCGCTCGACGGGCAGTCGCTGGCGGATCTCGACGTCTCCGTGGCGGCGCTCCTGCACGGGCTGGGGCTGTCGACGCGGGTGCGCGCGTTCCTCGACATCTGGGCGCGCCTCGGCTCGGGGTGCACGTCGGAGGAATGGTCCGGGCTTCAGCTCCTCGCGTGGATCGCGGCGCTCGACTGGAGCGTGCTCGGCTACTTCGCCGAGGTGAGCGAGGTGATCGAGACCGGGACGGCGAGCCTGCTCGAGGCGATCGTCGCCGATGCGGACGTCGAGATCCGGCTGTCGGAGCCCGTGGCGGCGATCCGCGACGCGGGCGACGAGGTCGTCGTGCGCCTCGTCGACGGCGGCGAGCTGCGGGCCGGCGCCGCCGTCGTCGCCGTGCCCGTGAACCTCTGGTCGTCGATCGACTTCGGCCCTCCGCTCGCGGGCGCCAGGCTCGAGCTGGCCGCGGCCGGGCACCCGGGACGGATGCAGAAGGTCTGGGTGCACGCGCGCGGAGCGCCCGCGAATCTCGTCGCGCTCGGCAGCGAGACGGGCTTCGTCTGGCTGTCGGCCGAGTACCCGGTCGGCGGCGACGAGCAGCTGCTCGTCGGCTTCGCGAGCCCGCCGTCCGGGGTGGATCCGGCGGACGCCGACGCTGTCGGCGACGCGGTGCGCGCGCTCGCGCCGGAGGCCGACGTGATCGGCGTCGCCTCGCACGACTGGAGCGCGGATCCCTGGTCGCGCGGCACCTGGATGGTGCCGCGGAGCAGCTGGCTCTCGCGAAGCTGGTCGGAGGTGCAGGCGCCGGTCGGCCGTCTCGCGTTCGCCGGGGCCGACATCGCGACGCGGTGGGTGGGCTGGATCGACGGGGCGGTCGAGAGTGGGCATCGCGCGACCGCGGACGTGCTCGCGATGCCCGCGTAGGCGGCGCTCGAGTACGCTCCGATGCCGGGGCGATCCTCACCCCGTCGGACTGGAGGTTCCCGTGTCGCTCGAACGCCCCACGATCGCCAAGCCCGAAGGCGACATCCCGTTCACGCTCGGGATCGACGACATCGTCGTCGGCGACGGCGACGAGGCGG
>VGCB01000545.1 GCA_016870235.1 Actinomycetota bacterium
GCTGGCCGAGGACGAGGTGATGGCTGTCGTCGTTCCTCGCGAGGGCGCCGTCCTCGACTACGAGGAGTTGATCCGTCACTGCGAGCCGCGCCTGGCCTACTTCGCCGTCCCGCGCTATCTCGAGGTCGCCGAGGCGCTGCCGCTGACGCCGAACGGGAAGGTGCGGAAGTTCGTGCTGCGCGAGCGCGGCGTCACCGACAGGACCTGGGACCGCGAGGCCGCAGGCGTCGTCGTCCGCCGGTGAGCGCGTTCGCGGGCGAGCCGAGCGCCGGCGAGTGGCTACGGCGCCTCGCGGGGGGCGACGTGTCCTCCCGGGAGCTCGCTCAACGGTGCCTCGACCGGCTCGAGAGCGCGAACTCGCGGGTGAACGCGGTCACGCACGTCGATCCGGATCGCGTGCTCGCGGACGCCGCCGAGGCCGACCGTGCGCGCGCGGTCGGGGCGGACGGCGCGCTCCTCGGGTTGCCGGTGACCGTGAAGGACTCGATCGCGGTCGCGGGCGCGCCGCGGCGCTGCGGCTCGTTCGCGCGCGCAGACGACGTGCCCACCGAGGACGCGACAACGGTCGCCCGGGCCAGGGCAGCCGGCGCCGTCGTGCTCGCGAAGACGACGACGCCGGAGTACATGTGGTCGTACGAGACCGAGTCGGCGCTCCACGGTCGCACGCTGAACCCGCTCGACGCCGCGCGCACGTCGGGCGGGTCGAGCGGGGGAGAGGGAGCGCTGATCGGCGCCGGCGCCTCGCCGCTCGGGCTCGGCACCGACGGCGGCGGCTCGATCCGGGTTCCCAGCCACTACTGCGGGATCGTCGGGCACCGGCCGAGCGCCCGGCTCGTGCCGGAGACGGGCGTCTGGCCCTCGACCCGCGAGACCGGGTTCGTCGACATGTCGACCATCGGTCCGATGGGACGGTCGGTCGCCGACGTCGCCCTCCTGCTCGGGCTGATTGTCGGCGGGGACGACACAGATCCCTTCGTCGCGCCGTTCGTGCTGCCCGACTTCCGGACGATCGACGTGCAAGGCCTCCGGATCGGCTTCTACGATGCCGACGGCGCGTGGCCGCCCACGGACGGCACGCGCGCCACCGTCCGACGGGCCGTCGAGGCCCTGGAGGAGGCCGGCGCGGCCGTGGCCGAGACCGTGCCGCCGCCGCTCGAGGAGGCGAACGAGATCTTCTTCCGGATGATGGCCGCCGACGGCGGCGCCCGCGCGCGTGCCGATCTCGCCGCAGCCGGCGGACGCCACGTCGCCCAGCTCGACTGGCTGCTCGGCGACCTCGCGCAGTACGAGCTCTCGATCTCCGACTACTTCGCGATGGTCGAGCGCTGGGCCGCCTTCCGTTCCCGGATGCAGCGCTTCGTCGCGGGTTTCGACGTGGTCGTCGCGCCCGTCACGCCCGGCCCGGCGCCGCTGCACGGATGCCGTCCGGGCGACGACGAGCCCGGGGAGACGTATCTGCCGTGGGTGAACCTGATGGCGTACTCGATCGGCGGCCTCCCGGTCACCGTCGTCCCGGTCGCGAGCGAGCGCGGCCTGCCGCTCGGCGTCCAGGTGATCGCACGCCCCTTCCACGACCACGTGGCGCTCGCCGCCGCCTCCGCGATCGAGGAGGCGACCGGCGGCTATGCCGCGGTCACCGTCCCGCTGCTCGAGTCACGCCAGAAGGAGGAACGATGAGCGAGTCGCCCCCGCCCCCCGTGATCGTCAACGACCCGGTCGAGATCGCGCCCGGCATCCACGTCATCTCTGACGGTCGTGTCCCGCTCGTGCCGAACGTGGGGATCGTCGAGGGCGACCACTCCGTCCTCGTCGTCGACACCGGGATGAGCCCGGCAAGCGGCGCCAAGGTGCTCGGCCATGCGCAGGAGATCGCCGGCGACCGGCCGCTCGTCCTCACGATCACGCACTTCCACCCCGAGCACGGGTTCGGCGCGCAGGTCTTCAAGGGCGTGGCGCCGATCGTCTACAACGCTGCCCAGCGGGAGGAGCTCCGGCAGAAGGGCGCCGGGTTCATCGAGCTCTTCAAGAGCTTCGGCGAGACGGTGGCGAAGGAGATCGAGGACGTCGTCCTCACGGATCCCGACATCGTCTACGACGGCGCCTCGGCCGAGATCGACCTCGGCGGCCGGACGGCGCGCCTCCTCACCTGGGGGGTCGCGCACACGCGCAGCGACCAGATCGTCTTCCTGCCGGAGGAGCGCGTCGTCTTCGGCGGCGACCTCTTCGAGACGCGCATGTTCCCCATCGTGCCGTGGTTCCCGCCCGACGAGAACGACGTCGACGGCAGCAAGTGGAT
>VGCB01000546.1 GCA_016870235.1 Actinomycetota bacterium
GCCGCCAGCGACTGGCGGATGCTCTCGAGCGCGACGCGCAGCTGGTCGCGCGCCGCCTGCGAGCCGGGCGACTCGAGCGCGCGCTGGGCGCTGACGACCGACCGCAGGACGACGACCGCGTGGTGCGGGTCGATCGTCTCCCAGTACCGGAGCGCCGTCTGGTCGACGCCGGCGGTCAGCGCGCGCACCGTCGCGGCGACCTCGGGCGTGATCGTCGGCTCGACCGAAAGTCGGTCGTTGAGACGCTGGATCGCGCAGGCAACCGCGCCGGGGTGCGCGAGATCGGCGATCGGCTCGAGGAGAGCGCTCATGGGTTCGGGCTCCTGCTCCTTTGTGTCGTCTATCTGTCATTATCATACGACATCTACATGACGGAAACAAGTCCTTGCAGACGACACAAGTCCTTCAGACGACACAAGTCCCTTCAGACGACACAGGTCCTTGCAGACGACACCGTGCGGCTGCGCCGCCGGCCCGCGGTCGAGGACGCGGACGGACGCTCAGGCGTCGCCGGCGAGGTTCCGGCGCTTCGCCTCCGCAGCGAACGCCGCCGTGATCTCGTCCAGCCAGACGACGAACGCCTCGCGGTCGTTCAGCACCTGCAGCTTCCCGCGGGCCAGCTCCGGCTGGATGCCTCGGAGGAAGTCGTCGTCGAACGCGTCTGCGAGGAAGCGGTCGACGGCGTCGATCATCCGGAACGGCGCGTAGATCGCCGGCTCGTCGACGACGTCGCGCGCGGCCGTGACGAGGAACGTCGCGAGCCTGAACGCGGCCTGATCCTCGGCGCCGCTCACGGTGGCGTCACCTCCCATCGCTCACCCTCCCAGCGGTCGACGTAGACGATCTGCGGTGGCGCCTTCGGTGCCGGCATCGGCGACGCCACCGGGTGGCCGACGGCGGCGAGGAACTCGACCCTCACGCTCGCCGGCAGGTCGAGCACGACGCGGAGCGCGGCCTCGTTCGCGCAGCGGAAGAGGTAGCAGCCGATCCCGAGCTCGACGGCGGCGAGGGCGACGTTCTCGGCGGCGGCGCCGGCGTCGAGCCGGGAGAGCTGATCGCGCCCCTGGGCTCCCATCTGCGTCTCGGCCTGATCGACGTCGGTGGCGATGACGATGATCGCGGCAGGCAGCGTGCCGATGTAGCTGGGGGTCACGTCGACGATCGTCCGGACGAGGCGCGGGTCCTTGACGACGAGGAGGAAGCGGGAGACCTGGTTGCCGCCGGCCGGGGCCCGCGTGGCGGCCCAGGCGAGCGTCCTGAGCGTCTCCTCGTCGATCGGCGCCGGCTCGAACTCGCGGTGCATGCGGCGGCGCCGCATCGTCGCGAGGGCGCTCGCCGGTCGCTCCTGCCCGGGCATCGACGTAGCGTACTCGCGGCGACCACCGCCCGGGAGCACGATAGGCTCGACGTCCGTGAGGCTCTACGGCGGAGTCGAGCTCGGCGGCACGAAGACGCTCTGCGTCGTCGGCGCGGGGACCGACATCGTCGCCGAGGCGCGTATCCCGACCACCGATCCCTCGGCCACGCTCGCCGCCGTCGTCGCGTTCTTCCGCCGCGAGATCGCCGCGGGCCGCGAGATCCGCGCGATCGGAGTCGCCTCGTTCGGCCCCGTCGAGCTGCGACGCGGTGCGCCGCGATGGGGCCTGATCACGACGACGCCGAAGGCGGGATGGAGCGACGTCGACGTCGCGGGCCCGATCGGCGCCGGGCTCGGGCTCCCGGTGGGCTTCGATACCGACGTCGCCGGGGCGGCGCTCGGGGAGGGGAGGTTCGGGGCGGCTCGCGGCCTCGAGACGTTTGTCTACCTGACGGTGGGGACAGGGATCGGCGGTGGTGCGGTCATCGGCGGACGGATCGCGCACGGGCTCGTCCACGCGGAGATGGGGCACGTCTCGGTGCCGCGCGAGCCTGGCGACGACTTCCCCGGTCGTTGCCCCTTCCATCGCGACTGCCTGGAGGGGATGGCCTCCGGCCCGGCGCTCGCGGATCGCTTCGGCGCCCCGGTCGAGACGCTCGCGGCGGAGCGGCAGCGGGCTGCGGTCGAGCTCTCCGCTCGGTACGTGGCCACAGGGCTTCGGAACGTCGTCTACGCGCTGGCGCCGGAGCGGATCGTGATCGGCGGCGGCGTCGGGCTCGCGGACGGGTTCGTGCCGGCGGTCCGCGCGGCCCTGCCGGGCGTGCTCGGCGGCTACCCGGGCCTGCCGGAGCACGCCGACGACGCCTTCGTCGTTGCGGCCGCGCTCGGCACGAGGGCAGGGATCGTCGGAGCGCTCGCGCTGGCGGAGGAG
>VGCB01000547.1 GCA_016870235.1 Actinomycetota bacterium
GCATGTCGGGGCGCATCGACCAGCCGACGGCCTTGCGGCTGTAGCAGTCGAGCACCGTTGCGAGGTAGAGGGTGCCCTCCCAGGTCGAGACGTACTTGATGTCCGAGGCCCACAACCGAGAGTGTACGTCATATTGTACGCGCGCCCCAGCCAGCTGGCTATTACGCCGACTAAAAAGCCCCGATTTCCGGGGCTTTGCTGATGGGCCGTGAAGGATTCGAACCTTCGACCTTGGGATTAAGAGTCCCCTGCTCTACCAGCTGAGCTAACGGCCCGAGGCCGGGGAAGTCTAGACGAACGGGCGGCGGCCGGCGGGCGTTCGGCGGCGGCCCAGCGACCGTGGAAGCGAGGTTCGCTGGGCGCCGGCGTTGCCCCCGAATATCCCGTATCCGCGGGTGAAACGGGCCGGCGGTTGGTTGCGCCCTCCGGCCAGCAGGTGCGGTAGGCTCAGTCTTCATGGTCCACCGATCCGAAGTGATCAAGATGGCCGTGATCGTCATCGTCGCGGCGGCGGCGACCGCGATCGTCGCCTACTTCATCCCGTGGCTTCCGAAGTCGGCGTCGGAGCAGATGGACCGGATCGCGTTCGTCTACTGGTTCGCGACGATCATGTGCATCGCGATCTTCGCGCTCGTGGTCGCCGTGCTCGTGTACTCGGTGTGGGCGTTCAGAGCCTCACCCTACGACGAGGCGGACGGAGCCCACATCCACGGCCACTCCGGCCTCGAGATCGTCTGGACGGTGGTGCCGTTCATCCTCGTCGTCGCGCTCGGCGTCGTCAGCGCGGTCGTGATGGCGAAGAACAACAACGCCACGAACCCGCTCCGCGTGAAGGTGTACGCGCAGCAGTTCGCATTTCGGTTCGAGTACCCGGATCAGGGTGGGATCAAGACGAACGAGCTCACCTTGCCGGTCAGGCGCGACGTCAAGCTCGAGCTCGAGTCGGCCGACGTCATCCACTCCTTCTGGATCCCCGTGATGGGGCAGAAGCAGGACATCGTCCCAGGCGACCCGATGGAGCTGATCGTGACGCCCACCCGCACCGGTGAGTTCCCGCTCGTCTGCGCGGAGCTCTGCGGACTCGGCCATGCGACCATGCGCGCGAAGGTTCACGTCCTCTCACAGGCCGACTTCGCCGCCTGGGTGCGCGAGAAGCGCGGCGATGCCGGCGGCGGCAGTGGCAGCGGCGGCGGGAGCGGCGGCGGTGGCTCCGACCTCGGCGCCTCGACCTTCGCGAGCGCCGGGTGCGGCGGCTGCCACGCGTTCGCTCCGGCGGGCTCCTCCGGTGCGGTCGGGCCCAAGCTCGACGACCTCGATGCCGCGGCGAAGGCAGCGGGCGAGCCGCTCGAGCAGTTCGTCCGCCAGTCGATCGTGGAGCCCGACGCGATCGTCGCCGAGGGATTCCAGGCAGGCGTGATGCCGAAGACGTATGGTGACTCGCTCGAGGCGGAGGAGATCGACGCGCTCGTGGCGTACCTGACCGAGAGCACCGGGACAGAAGGCAAGGGGTAGGAGGACGATCGTGGCGAGCGTCGCCGAACACGGAGCAGGGCACGGCACGCACCACGGTGCTCCCGACGCGCCGCGCCCGAAGGGCATCCTCATGCGCGCCGGTTGGGTGCGCGCGCTCTGGACGACGCCGCTCTTCTTCTGGATCGGCATGTACATCGTCGTCGGCCTGCGCTGGATCGGGAACTGGGCCCCGATCTACGACTGGACGATCATCGTGCTCGTCGGCGGGCTCGTCGCGGCGCCGATCGGCTTCCTGCTCGGCCTCGGCGCCTTCGACTACTGGCTCTACTACATCTCCGGTCGCAAGACGCGTCCCGAAGACCACTCGCAGCACGGCGCCTCGAGCTGGAAGTCGTACTTCGGGGTCAACACCGATCACAAGGTCATCGGGATCCAGTACACGTCGCTGACGTTCGTCTTCTTCGCGATCGGCGGGCTGATGGCGATGCTGTTCCGGGCAGAGCTCGCGAACCCGGGCCTCCAGTTCTTCGACTCGCAGACGTTCAACGGGCTCGTCTCCGTCCACGCGACGCTGCTGATCTTCCTGTTCATCGTCCCCGTGTTCGCGGGGCTCGGGAACTTCGTGATCCCCCTGATGCTGGGAGCGCCCGACATGGCGTTCCCGCGCCTGAACGCGCTCTCGTTCTGGTTCCTGCCCATCGGCGGAGTGATGTTCCTGGTCAGCTTCTTCGCGCCCGGCGGGCCGTTCGCCGCCGGCTGGACGGGCTACGCACCGCTCGCGACCGACACGCCGGTCGGGTCGAT
>VGCB01000548.1 GCA_016870235.1 Actinomycetota bacterium
TCGAGACGTACCTCCTCGACGGATTCGACGTCTTCGTCGGGCCGGAGGCGCTGATCCACCGCGGCCTGGAGGCAGGCGCGGTCGGCGCGGTCTCGGCGCTCGCGTCGGCGTTTCCGGAGGACGTCGCGGCCGTCGTGCGATCACCGACGGAGGAAGGCGCGCAGCGGCTGGCGGAGCTGAGGGCCGCGGTCGAGCGGTACCCGCGTGTCGCTGCGTTCAAGCGTGTGGCTGCGCGGAGAGGCGTTCCGATCCGAGCCGACGTCCGTGCTCCGCTTCGGGATCTCGACGGCGGCGAGGTGGAGGCGTTCGACGCCTGGCTCGCCGACGTCGTGCGCTGAGCCGCGTTCTCCGCCGGGCTGCTACACGGCGTCGAAGTCCTCGATGACCTCCGGGTCCTTGCCGATCAGCTCCCGGATCGCGGCGATCTGACCGACGGCGTCGTCCTCGTCCTCGAGAGCGAGCACGGCGCCGAAGCGCTCAGCCGCCTCGTTCACGAGCCACATGCTCGGCGGCTCGAGCTCCCCGAGCTCGTCGAGCCGGTGGCGGATCTCGTCGAGCGACGCCTTGGCGTCCCCGACGCTCCAGAGGACGATGCGGACGACCATCTGCGGTGGCAATCATACGGCGGTGGCGCGCACGGCCTCCGGCCGTGCGCCTCGATCCCGCCCGGCGGCCGGCAGCCGCACCTCGGCCTCGAGGCCGCCCGGCGGCGACGGGCGAAGGACGACGGTGCCGCCGTCCGACTCGACGAGTCGCCGGACGATCGGCAGGCCGAGACCGAAGCCCTCGCCGGAGCCGGTTCTCCAGAAGCGGTCGAATGCGCGCTCCTGCTCCACCGCCGTCAACCCGGGGCCCTCGTCGGCGACCGAGACGACGACCATTTTCCCGCCGTCCGCGCGGCGATGCGGATCGTCGACCCTGCGGGCGCCACCTCGAGCGCGTTCGCGAGAAGGTTGTCGAGAACCTGCTCCAGCCTGCCGGGCGTGGCGAGCACGGCGACAGAGGGCACCGCCTCCTCGGCGAGGCGCACGTTGCGCTCCTCCGCCAGCGCCTCCCACGCGGCCACGCGACCGCGGATGACCTCGGTCGCATCGATGGCCACGGGCGCCGCGGGTACGCGATCCGCCCGAGCTAGCGCGAGGAGGCCGTCGACGATGCCGCCGAGCCGCTCGACCTCGCGCAACGCACCCGCGACCTCCGGCTGCTGCGCCTCTCCGGCGTCGCGCTCGAGGTTCTCGAGCCGGAGACGTAGTGCCGCCAGGGGCGTCCGTAGCTGGTGGGAGGCATCTGCGACGAACGCGTCCTGCGACCGGACGAGGGTGTCGATCTTCACCGCCATCGCGTTGAACGTCTCGGCAACGCGTCGGAGCTCCGACGGCCCCTGGACGGGTGCACGCGTTGCGAGCTCTCCGGCACCGAGTCGATCGGCGGCGTTCTCGAGACGAGCGAGCGGCCGCGTCACCCAGCGTACGAGCGTCAAAGCGACGGCTCCCGCCGTGGCGAGCACGATCCCCGCGATCGCCGCGAGCACGAGCCGGTAGCGGTGGATCCTCCGATCGACGTCGTCCATCGGGAAGGTGATCCGGACGGCGCCGTGGATCACTCCCCCGGAGGCGACCGGGACGGCGACGTACAGGAGGTCGGAACCGAGCGTGGCCGAGTGCCGCTGTCCCGGCGCGACGTCTCCGGCCAGGCCCGTGCGGATCTCGGGCCGCGACGCGAACGAGGTCGAGTCGGAGGGATCGGTGTCGAGCACGCGTCGACCGTCTGCGTCCACGACGACCACGCGGCCGTCGGTGCCGCGACGGTACCCCGCCACCGCGCGGCGGACGGCCGCGGTGAGGGCGCCGCCATGCTCGAGCGCGTCCTCGGCAAGCGTCGCCATCGCCACGGCGTCGCGCTCGACGCGGTCGACGAGATCCCGGCGCTCGCTGCGGGCGTACGTCACGGCGAGCGGGATCTCGAGCAGCGCGAGCACGACGAGAGCGAGCACCACGTAGCTCGAGAGGAGTCGCCGCCTCACGCGTGCAGGCGCGGCTGCGCGTCCTGGGGCGCCAGACGCAGACCCACGCCGCGGATCGTCTCGATCCACCGTGAGTCGCCCAGCTTCTTGCGGAGAGACGCGACGTGAACGTCGATCGTCTTCGTCGGGCCGAACCACTCGGTCCGCCACACCTCCCGCAGGAGTCGCTCACGGCCGATCACGGTGCCCGGCTCCGAGGAGAGCAGCGCGAGCAGGTCGAACTCACGGGTCGTGAGGCCGAGCA
>VGCB01000549.1 GCA_016870235.1 Actinomycetota bacterium
AGGTCGCCGACCCAGGCGGGGCCCTGTCGCCTGCCCACGCCGATCACGTCGGTGCGGAAGCGGAACTCCGGCCCGAGCAGCGCGAGGGCGGCGAACGTGACCGCGAGCTTCTCGTTGGACGCGGGGATGAACGGGACGTCGGGCCTGTGGGAGAAGAGCGGCTCTCCCGTCTGCAGGTCGACGGCGATGGCTCCGCTGCGCTCGAGCGACAGCCCCGGGCCCGCCAGCGACTGGACGAGCGCCCGCTCGACATCGGACGCGGCGGTGGCAGCGCCGGCGGCGATCGCCCAGGCCAGCGTCAGCGCGAGGACGAGGGCCGACGCTCGGCGGAGCATTCAGGAACGGTAGACCGTGATCGTGACGGTGCGCCGCCCCCACTGCAACGCCTGGGACGTGGAAGGCATCCAGAGGTCGATGATGTTCCCCTTGACGGCGCTTCCCGTGTCCGCGGCCACCGCCTCGCCGTACCCGGGGACGTAGACGCGCGTGCCCAGGGGGATCACGTTCGGGTCGACGGCGATGATGCCGGGGCCGACGGGAAGGCCGCTCGCGGTCGTGCCGCGGAGCGCGTAGGCCGTTGTCTCGACGGTGAGCCTGCTGCCGCCGGAGGGCTCCGCGGCGGTCGCACCCTCGTCGCCGGCCGCCGAGACCGGCGGCTCCGCGGCGGGAGCTGCCGTCGCACCGGTGTCGACTGTCGGGCGCGACCCTGCGCTTCCTGACGCGGCGGTCGTCCGGACTGCAGCGGACGCCTCGACAACGCGCGTCCGCCGAGCCGCCTCCTCGGCCCGACGCTGCAGGGCGGAGAGGCGCTCTTCCGTAATCGCACGGCGGGCGCGCAGGCTCGCGACGTACTGCTCCTGCCGGGTCACGACCCCGGCGAGCTCGGCTGCGAGCGCGATCGCTCGCTGCTGCGTCTTCCGCGCGGATGCGGCGGTGGCCGCGAGGCGGTTGGTCGTGAGCCGGAGCTCGCGCGAGCGGGAGCCCACGGCGAGCGCGAGGCTGTGGTTTCGCCCGACCGCGAGCCGCAGGCTCTCGACGCCGTCCAGCGCGTCGTCGAACGACTCCGCGGACAGGATCACCGCGAGCGCGTCCGGCGGCGGCCCGCCGAGGTAGAGCGCCCGCAAGGCCCGCGACACCCGGGTCGCGGCGACCGCATGGGATCGCTGAGCGACGGCGAGATGGCGTCGGGTCGTCTGGAGCCGCGCCGTCAGCGCGTCGAGACGTCGCTTGCTGCGCTCGAGGTCGGCCCGTGCGCGCGCGGCCGCGGTCTCGGCCGCGTACAGGCGAAGGAGCGCGCGCTGCTCGGCTGCCCCGAGCTCTGTCGCCTCGCCTCGAAGGCTGTCGGCGCTTCCAGGAGCCGCTGCCGTCGCCTCGAGCGCCGCCCACGCGAGGACGAGGACGGCGAGGCCGACCACGGTCGCGCGTCCGAGAAGGCCACGTGCCACGGGGGAGAGACCGTACCACACCCTCTTTCAAAGGGAAAAAATACCCGTATTTGACGGTGTTTCTTCGGAGATGCGTTGTCGTCGAAGGCGTGAGAGCGGTCGTTCCGGCCGCATCCGGCAGGGGACCGTGCTAGTCTTGACCCTTCGTGACGGGTGCCGCCGCCACCGGCGGGCCCGCTGGCGATCGAACACGCGGCCGAACACGTGGCAGGAGAGGTTCGAGCGCACGGCAGGCCCGGATGCTGCTTGTCGCCGCCTCGGCAGCGGCGCTGGCTGCGCTTGCGCTGATCTCCTCGGCCGGTGCCAACCCCGACATCGACGCGAAGAAGGCGCACGCCCAGGAGGTGTACGCCCAGTACATGGATCTGTCGATGGCCGCCTCCCGCGCCGGCGAGGAGCTGAACGGCGCCCGCCTCCGGCTACAGGCGATCGAGACCGATCTCGGGGTCAACGCGCGCCACCTCGGCGTCGCCCGCAGGAGCCTCGGGATCGCACAGACACGGATCGCCGCCCGGTTGCGTGCGATCTACCTGGACGGCGAGAACGGCGGCGCGGTCGAGGTGATCCTCGGCGCCAGGAGCTTCGACGACCTCGTCGATCGCATCGACATCGTCCAGCGGGTCGGCATGCAGGACACGCGAGTCCTCCGCGACGTCGAGCGGTTCCAGCGCGAGGTCCTGACCCGGCGCGGAAAGCTCCGCTCGGCGCGTGGCGAGCAGGCACGCCTCGTCCTCGAGGTCCAGGCGAAGCAGCGTGAGCTACAGCATCGGCGGGACGAGGCCCAGCGTCTCTACCAGGCGGAGCAGGCGGAGATCGCGC
>VGCB01000550.1 GCA_016870235.1 Actinomycetota bacterium
GCGGCCCGCACGGCGGAGGTGACCTCGTTCTTCGTCACGCGCGAGCCGGCCGCGACCTTCCGCGGCGTCCCCGGCACGGCGCGCCACCGCCCCCCGGCCGAGACGCTGCACCCGCGGGTCGCCGTCGCGGGGGCCTGGACAGACACGGGCTGGCCCGCGACGATGGAGGGAGCGGTGCGAAGCGGCGCGGCGGCCGCGCGTGCCGTCCAGCGAACCGTCACGGGGGGTCGGAGGATGGCAGCGGTGGGCGCTGCGTGAGATGAGCGGGCTGCTCGAGCAGACGACGTTGCGACGCGAGGCCGAGGCGGCGTTGACCGCTGCCGTCGGGCACCTGCGCGACCTCCAGAGCCCCGAGGGGTGGTGGAAGGGCGAGCTCGAGACGAACATCACGATGGAGGCGGAGGACCTCCTGCTGCGCGCCTTCCTCGGCATCGCCGATCCGGAGATCACCCGAAAGACGGCCAAGTGGATCCGGTCGAAGCAGCTCGAGGACGGCACCTGGGCGATCTTCCATGGCGGCCCCAGCGACCTCTCGGCGACGATCGAGGCGTACGTCGCGCTCCGCCTCGCCGGCGACGCAACCGACGCGCCCCATATGCGCGCCGCCGCGCAGTTCGTCCGCGACCGCGGCGGTGTCGAGCGGGCGCGGGTCTTCACGAAGATCTGGCTCTCGCTCTTCGGACTCTGGTCGTGGGACCACGTACCGGCGATGCCACCCGAGCTGATCTTCCTCCCCCGCTGGTTCCCGCTCAACCTGTACGACTTCGCCTGCTGGGCGCGCCAGACCGTGGCCGCCCTCACCGTCGTCTCCGCCTATCGCCCCGTCCGCCCGATCGGGATCGCGATCGACGAGCTCCGGGTCGGCGGCCCGCCGCTCCACCGGCGCAAGATCACCGACCCGTGGGGCAGGGCGTTCCTGCGGCTCGACCGCGTCCTCCACCGCTACGAGCGGCGGCCGGTTCGCCGGCTGCGCGAGGCCGCCCTCGCCCGGATGGAGCGCTGGATCCTCGAGCGCCAGGAGGCCGACGGCGGGTGGGGCGGGATCCAGCCGCCCTGGGTCTACTCGATCATGGCGCTCAGCCTTCGCGGTTACGCGCTCGACCACCCGGCGATCGAGAAGGCCCTGCGCGGTCTCGAGGGGTTCACGATCACCGAGGGAGACGTGCGGCGCCTCGAGGCGTGCCAGTCTCCCGTGTGGGACACCGCGCTCGCGGTGGTCGCGCTCGGCGACGCCGGCGCGCTGCCCAGCGATCCGGCGATCGCACGGGCGGCCGGCTGGCTCCTCGGCGAGGAGGTCGGCCACCGCGGCGACTGGGCGATCCGACGGCCCGAGATCCCGACGGGCGGCTGGGCGTTCGAGTTCGCGAACGACTGGTACCCGGACATCGACGACACAACCGAGGTCGCCCTCGCGCTGCGCCGAGCCGAGGCCTCGCCGGCGCTCGACGCGGCCGTCGCCCGTGGGGTCGAATGGACGATCGGGATGCGGTCGAAGGACGGCGCCTGGGGCGCCTTCGACGCCGACAACGTGCGCGCGCTCGTCCGCCGCCTGCCGTTCTGCGACTTCGGCGAGGTGATCGACCCGCCGAGCGCCGACGTGACCGCTCACGTCGTCGAGATGCTCGCGCACGAGGGGCGCGCGGACGACCCGATCACACGCGAGGCGGTCGACTGGCTGTTGCGCGAGCAGGAGCCGGAGGGATCCTGGTTCGGCCGCTGGGGCGCGAACCACCTGTACGGGACCGGTGCCGTCGTGCCGGCGCTCGTCGCCGCCCGAGTCCCGCGCGAGCACGCAGCGGTCAGGCGGGCGGTCGCGTGGCTCGAGAACGTCCAGAACCTCGACGGCGGCTGGGGCGAGGACCTGCGCTCGTACCAGACGCGACGCTGGCGCGGCGTCGGCGCCTCCACGCCCTCGCAGACGGCCTGGGCGCTCCTCGCGCTGCACGCGGCCGGCGAGCGGAGCGACGCCGTGCGCCGCGGGGTCGCCTGGCTCGTCGACAACCAGCTGCCCGACGGGACGTGGGACGAGCCGTACTTCACGGGCACGGGCTTCCCCGGCGACTTCTACATCAACTACCACCTCTACCGGCTCGTCTTCCCGGTGACGGCGCTCGGCCGGCTCGTGCGCGGGGAGATGCTGTGACCGGCTCGGACGATCGCCGGCTGCTCGTCCTCGCCGCTCTCCGCGTGGAGGCGATGGCCCTCCGCGCGGGACTGCCCCGGGAGGTCGACGTGCTGCGGACCGGGATGGGCCCCCA
>VGCB01000551.1 GCA_016870235.1 Actinomycetota bacterium
GACCTGATCGTCGAACTCGGCGCCCGCGAAGACGAGCCCCGCCTCGATGCGGAGCATGTCGAGCGCTTCCAGACCCAGCGGCACGAGCCCGTGAGGCGCCCCTGCCGCCAGCACCGCGTCCCAGAGCTCGATCGCGTCCTTCGGGTGGCAGAAGAGCTCGTATCCGAGCTCTCCTGAGTAGCCCGTGCGGGACGCGATCAGAGGCAGTCCCTGCGGGCCGCCGAGACGTGCAACCGAGAAGCGGAACCAGCGGAGCTCTGAGAAGGGCGTCTGCGACGGCGACGTCCAGACGAGGGGTGCAAGCAGCTCGCGGCTCGCCGGCCCCTGGACAGCGACGTTATGCAGCTCGTCGGTCGAGTCCTTCACCCACACCCGAAGGTCGAAGCGCTCCGCCTGCTCGCGCAGCCAGAGGCCGTCGTACTCGGAGCCCCCGACGAAGCGGTAGTTCGCCGGACCGAGCCGGAACACCGTGCCGTCGTCGATCATCCCGCCGGTGTCGTTGCAGAGCGCCGTGTAGACGACGTGTCCATCGGCGAGACGGCGGATGTCCCGCGTCATCGTCGCCTGCAGCAGCGCCTCCGCATCCGGACCGAGGATCTCCCACTTCCGGAGCGGCGACAGATCCATGATCGCCGCCTTCTCGCGGCACGCCCAATACTCCGCGACCGCGCCGTGGTTGTCGTAGGCGGTCGGCAGCCAGTAGCCGTTGTACTCCGCGTAGCGGGACGTGAGCGCAGACGTTCGCGTGTGGAACGCCGTCTCGCGCGTCAGGCGCAGTTCGGCATCAGGCGTCACGCGATGCGCGATTGCCTGCGAAAACACCTCCTTCGCCGGGTAGACCCGGACGTGGATCTCCGTCGGATCCCAGGCGTTGGCCGGGTCGATGTCGTCGGGGCACGCGCTCGAGAGGCAGACGAGGTCGGTGACCGCGCGAAGCAGAACGTAGTCGCCGGGCCGGGACCAGGGCTCGTCGGCAACGTAGGAGTTGTGCGCGTCGAAGGCGGTATTGAAGAAGAAGTTGATTGCCGGCCAGCCCGCCCGCGGCTCGATCGTGTACGGCAGCAGCTGCGCGTTGAAGTTGTCGGAGCAGTTGACGTGCCCGAAGTACCCCATGTCCTCGTAGTACTTCGCGGTGCAGGCAAGCCCGAATGTGTCGTGCCGCCCGACCGTGTCGCGGACGACCTCCACGAGCGGCTTCAGGTCCTGTGTGAAGAACTTCGAGTAGAGGCCGGGCTGCGGATAGGCGGTGCCCATGAGCGAGCGGGTCGCGGTCGAGTCCAGACCACGCTCCTTCCCCCGCTGCAGCTCGGTTCCGTCGAATGCGAGGAAGTCGGAGCACTGGCGGCCCTTGACGTCGATGATCTGGATCCACTCCCCCGCCTTCACCTCGTAGGCGAGCGCCGAGGCCTTGCCCACCTCGAAGTCGAGCCGCGGCTCCGCCAGCGGGTCGGGGAGGAGCGGCTCCGGCGCCGCTCGCGGGGTTGCCCGGCGCACCTCGACCTGGAGGTCGCTCGCCGGAACGCCGCCGTCGACGACCGAGTCGCCCACCGGCGCCGCGACGACGACGACCACGGCGCGCGTTGCCGTGAAGGTCTCGGCCGCGCCGGGCGCCGAGCGCTCTCCGAACAGCTCGAGAGCCGTGGCCGCAGTGGGGTCGAGCCCGCGGCGGGCAAGCATCGATACGACTGCCTGTGCCACGTCGTCCGTGGAGCCGCCGAGCGACCGAATCACGGTGGCGGGCGCGGGCGGGCCCGACGCGCCGAGCGCGGCCTCGTCCTGCTCGCCGCCGGCACCGACCACCGTGAGCTCCGCGCGTTGCCCACCTTGGAGGTCGCGGACGACGACGACGTCGTCCGGCTCGAGGTCGAGCACGGTCGCCGCCCCGGGTCGCACCCTCTGGGTCTCCCTCGTCGGGTCGAACGGGACGAGGCCGGGGACAAGGAGTCGAGGGCGCATGCTAGCCCGCCTTCGCCGGTTCCTTCGCCTCCTGCTCGGCCGCCTGAGCCAGAAGCTGCTCGGCGAGCTCGCGCTTGCCCTGGGCGTCGAGCTTCTTCACCTCGTTCTCGACCGCACGCCGGTTGTAGCTCTGATTCCAGTAGTCGAGCGACTCGAACCCGAGCAGCACGGACTTGCCCACGAACTGCCGGAGCACCTCGTTCGTCGGGCCCATCACCCATCCCGCCTTGGCGTCGCGCAGGTAGCGCTCGAGCTCCATGTCGCGCTTGTAGCCGGAGCCGCCGCACGCGTGGA
>VGCB01000552.1 GCA_016870235.1 Actinomycetota bacterium
GCGCCCGCACGCTCGACTGGGCGATCGAGCGCGCCGGCCGCCGACCGCTCACGCGCATCGACCCGCCGGTCAGGGCGGCGCTCCGGCTCGGCGCCTACCAGCTCGGCTACCTGGACGGCGTCCCGCGCTATGCGGCCGTCAACGAGTCGGTGGAGCTCGTCCGGCTCGCGCGCCTCTCGCGGGCCGTTCCGTTCGCGAACGCGGTGCTGCGCCGGCTCGCCGAGAGCCTCCGCGGCATGCTGGGCTCCCTCGGCGACGCGACGGCCGCCGAGGCGGCGCTCAGGCACTCCTACCCCGACTGGATCGCCGACGTGTGGTGGCGCGATCTCGGGCCGGAGGGCGCGCGCGCCTGCATGCGCGCGCAGAACGAGCCGGCCGAGACGGTCGTCCGGTCGGTCTCCGGCGACCCGGCCGGCGAGCCCACCGACGTCCCCGGCGCCTTCCGCGTCGATCACGTCGACGAGGACGCGCTGGCCGCTGGCCGGATCTGGCCGCAGAGCCGGGCGTCGCAGCTCGCAGGGCTCGCCGTCGGCTCGCGTGACGGCGAGCGCGTGCTCGATCTGTGTGCCGCGCCCGGCGGCAAGGCGACCATGCTCGCCGGCGAGGTCACCGCGGTCGAGGTGAACGAGAGACGCGCGCGCGAGCTGGAGGAGAACGTCGCCCGCCTCGGCGCGACGAACGTCCACGTCGTCCGCGCGGATGGGCGGAACCTTCCCGCCGACCTGACGGGCTTCGATCGCGCGCTCGTCGACGCGCCGTGCTCGGGGCTCGGCGTGCTCGCCGCCCGGCCCGACCTGCGCTGGCGGGCCGAGCCGCTCCCGGAGCTCCAGCTCGAGCTCCTCCGGGCCGCCGCCGCGCGCGTCCGGCCCGGCGGGACGGTCCTCTACTCCGTCTGCACGATCAACCGCGACGAGTGCGAGGCGGTGATCGAGGCCGCCGGGCTCCCGCTCGACGACCTCGGCGCGGAGTGGCCCGCCTTCGCGGACACGGATCGACCGCAGGTGCTGCGGACGCTGCCGCACGTCCACGGCACCAGCGGGTTCTTCATCGCAAGGCTGCGTGCCTGAGCGGGAGGTCGAGCAAGCGCGAGCATCCTGCGTCATCGTCCCTGCGTCGCCCTACGATGGCGGCGTGCCCTGGCGCGACTGGATCCGCTCCGACCTCGAGATCTGCCCCTCGCTCTACGCCGCCGACTTCATGCGGCTCGGCGAGCAGATCGAGGCTCTGCTCGCGGCCGGCTGCCGCGTCTTCCACTTCGACGTCGGCGACGGGCACTTCGTCCCGCCGGTGACGATCGGGCCGGTCGTCCTGCGCTCGATCGCACCGGTGATCCACGCGGCGGGCGGCGTCCTCGACTGCCACCTGATGGTCGACGATCCGGCCCACCACTTCGAGGAGGTCGCGGCCTCGGGCGGGGACTCGGTCACCTTTCACGTGGAGGTCACCGGCGACCCGGCGGGCGTCGCGCGGCGCGCGCGCGAGCTCGGGCTCGCCGTCGGGATCGCGTTCAACCCGCGGACGTCGCCGTCGAACGCTGCAGCGTTCGCGATCGCCGCGGATGCCGAGATCGCCCTCTGCATGAGCATCGAGCCGGGCTACTCGGGACGGACGTTCATGCCAGAGGCGCTCGAACGAATCCGCGAGCTGTCGTCGCTCCTCGACGTCCCGATCCAGGTCGACGGCGGCGTCGGCCTCGGGAACGCAGGAGCCGTCAGAGCTGCGGGCGCCTCGCTCCTCGTCGCGGGCAGCGCGATCTTCGCGACGCCAGAGCCAGGCGACACGTACGCCCTCCTCGTCTCCGCCGCCCGATCGGGATGAGCCTCGATCGCGCCCTCGCCCTCGTCGACGCCGCCCCCGGGGTCGCCTACCCGAACCCGACCGTGGGCGCCGTCGTCGTCCGCGACGGCGAGGTCGTCGGCGAGGGAGTGACGGAGCCCTACGGCGGCCGGCACGGGGAGGTCGTGGCCCTCGACGCGGCGGGCAGTCGCGCGCGCGGGGCGACGCTCTTCGTGACGATGGAGCCCTGCAACCACCACGGGAAGACGCCGCCGTGCGTCGACGCGATCGCCGCCGCCGGGATCGCCCGCGTCGTCGCCGGGTGCCTCGACCCCAATCCCGAGGCGACCGGCGGGCTCGACCGCCTGCGGGCTCTCGGGATCGAGTCGAGCCTCGACGACCGCTTCGAGGCCCGCCGCCAGAACGAGGCCTGGCGCACGTGGAAGCGCGACCGGCGACCGTTCGTCGTCCT
>VGCB01000553.1 GCA_016870235.1 Actinomycetota bacterium
CGGTTCTCCGCGAGCCGCGCGCGAGCGGCCGCGGCCGCGCGGGATCAGCCGCTCTCCGGAGTGGCCCTCGCGACCCTCGTCGCGATCGGAATCGGCCTCCACAACCTCGGCGAGGGGCTCGCGATCGGCACGAGCTTCGCGCTCGGGGAGCTTGCCCTCGGCACCTTCCTGATCGTCGGCTTCATGGTCCACAACATCACCGAAGGCCTCGGGATCGCGGCCCCGATCGCCGCCGGCGAGAAGGTGACGGCGGCTCGTCTGACGGCGCTCGCCCTCGTCGCCGGTGCCCCCGCGATCATGGGCGCCTGGATCGGCGGGTACCTGACGAACGACGTCGCCGCGGTGTTCTTCTTCGGGATCGCGGTCGGCGCGGCGCTCCAGGTCGTTGTGGAGGTCGGTCGCCATCTCCATCGCCGTGCGCCCGGCGGTCTCGCGAGCGGCGCGACGGTTGGCGGCTTCCTCGCGGGCCTCGCGATCATGTACGGCACCGGTCTCCTCATCTGAGAGGGGATCGCGGTCAGGCTGTTGCCGCGCCGCTCAGAAGACGAGGCTCCAGCCTGGGTTCCGCGCCTGCTCGCGCGTGTACGCCACCCCGTCGACCTTGAGCCCGTTGTCGTCGATGAGCGTGATGATCCCGCCCTTGTTCGAGAGCGCGAGCGGAGGTCGCAGCCGGATGGTCGTCGTCCCGCCCGCGGTGATCGTCCCCGAGAGCGGGATCCGCGCCTTCTGCGTGTCGAGGAGCGCCCAGCCGTCGAGCGCGACGTCGTGCGGGGCCGTGTTGAGCAGCGTGACGACCTCCTGCTCGGGTGACTGCACCGCGTTGACGAGCGCGGCGACGATCCGGACGAGCCCGTGCGGCTCCTCGCTCGTCGGCGGCTCGGGCGGAGGCGGCGGACCGGGCGGGGTCGAAGGCTTCGGCTCCTCCGCGCCGATCCGGTGGCCGGTGCGGTCGTCGGTGTGCCACGACTGCGACTGGAACTTGAGGAAGATCCCGACCCACTCGTGCTGGTCGGGGAAGTGCACGAGCACGGCGCCGTCCTGGTAGACGCCGTCGTCGTCGACGAAGCGGCCGCTGTTGCCCTGGTTCATGTGGATGTCGTGGATCCCGTTGCCAGGAAGGAAGCCGAAGTACTTGTCCTTCTTCCCGGGCTCCGGGCCCCAACGCTCGCCGAAGGCGTACACGAGCGCCGTCTCGTCGCCCACCGCCCGCTGCATGATGCGGTCGATCTTCTCGTTCAGGTCGTTGTCGAAGCCGGGCACGCTGAACGGCAGCGGCTTCATCTGCGTCCGGTCGAAGAGGTTGCCGCGGATGAAGTCCATCGCTCCCGTGCCGGGTCTGCTCGGAAGCGGCGTGAACCCGGTCGGCAGCTCCTCGACGGATGCGGTGATCGGGTGGGCGAAGCGCTCGCTGACCAGGTACTCGACATCGGACGGCGGCAGCTGCGACTTGACGTTGGTCGCGATCCGGTAGTCGGTCGTGTCGTCGATCAGCCTGACCTGATAGTGCGGCGAGGAGCCGGCGCCGAGACGCACCTCGATCGCCTTCCCCTTGAGAACCCCGTACGACGTGAGCGGCATCTGTGACCTCCCGGAGAGCGGGACGAGTGCCGCCCCCGGCATCCTCTCATCGCCGGGCGGGCTTGTCCACCGCCGCTCGGGGAGCGTGTGAGCGGACTCATCGGCGATCTGGAACGAAGTCGGAACGGTTTGGAACTGACGCGCAACACTTCGCGCGTTAGGCTCATAGCCAGAAGGGGAGGAGGCCGGTGGCCCAGGGACGATGTCCATTTCGGACAAGGCGGGAGCGTCGTGACCGGGTACGTGCGGGCCCGGGCAGCCGCGACGCGAGCTGAGCCTGGATCCACCGATTGGCGCGGGCGGTGCATCCTGCCAGGCTCGCCAGGCCGCGTACCACCTGGGCTGCGGCTGATCTCGATCGTCTCGGTGGTGTTCACCCAGGTGGTGCGCTCCGCGCGCGGGACAGGATCGACAAGGCAGAAGCATTCCCGACCTGTCCCGCGCACGTCCTGACGACCCTGGCAGGCGCGCGCAGTTGAAAGATCGAGCGGTCACGCCAATCGGTGGATCAAGGCTGAGGCGCGCCGACGAACGCTCCCGTCGGCGCGAACGACGCGCAGCCCTGGCGCGCGAGCGAGCGCCCGAGCCGAACGTGACGAAGCCGAACGTGACGAAGCCGAACGACGCGATGACCTCGAACGACGCGATGACCTCGAACGACGCGATG
>VGCB01000554.1 GCA_016870235.1 Actinomycetota bacterium
GGGGACGGCGTCTCGAACCGCCGCGGCGACGCCGTCGCCACGCGCGACGAAGACCTCGGCGCCGAAACGGCGAACCGCCTCCTCGTCCGCCGGAGAGGCGATGGCCACGACCCGGAGGCCGTCGGCCGCCCCAATCGAGACCGCGTACTGCCCCACGGCGCCGGCTGCGCCCGTGACGAGAAGCGTCGAGCCGGCCGGCAGCGCGAGCTTGTCCAGGGCCAGCCGGACGGTCAGGCCGTTCATCGGCAGCGTCGCCCACGCGGCCATGTCGGAGTCGCCCGGGAGCCGCACGACCGACTCGGAGTGCACGACCGCGAGCTCGGCGTGCGCGCCGCGCCCCATGGGGATGAACTTCGTCATCCCGGCGACGGGGTCGCCGACCGCCCACGTCGCCCCGGACCCGACCTCGTCGACGACGCCCGCGAACTCGAGGCCCCCGCAAAACGGAGCCTCGCCCTCGATCAACCCATCGAGGCCACCCGAGCGGAAGAGGAGATCCGCCGGGTTGACGGTGCTGGCCGCGACGCGCACGCGGATCTCGCCCGCTCCCGGCACCGGGTCGGCGAGCTCGATCAGCTCGAGCACGTCGGGACCGCCGTACCGGGAGAAGCCTGACGCCCGCACGCACCGATCCTACGCCAGAGCCACGATCCGCACGCCGGCGGCGTCATGACGGGAGACCACCTCCCCGCGCAGCTCGAGATGGTCGAGCGCCGCCAGCAGCGTCGACGTCACGAGCTGGAGCAGATCGAGGCTCTTCGACGGCGCCGCGTAGCGGTGCGCGAGGTCGTACGGCGTCGCCGGGCCGTCTGCGAGCAGCCTCCGCGTCTCCGCGAGCAGCGACAGCGCCGCCTCCCGCGCGAAGCCGACGTCGCTCGCGACGTCCTCGACCGGACGCCCGTGGCCCGGGAGGAGGAGTGCAGGCGCGAGCGACTCGACGCGGTCGATCGAACGGAGGTGATCGCCGAACGCGTCCGGACGGTGCCGCCACTCGACGTACGGCGCGGGCGCGCGCAGGACGACGTCCGCCGAGATCAGCCGACCCGCCGCCACATCGTGGAGCATGAGCTGCGAGGCGCAGTGGCCCGGCGCGTGCAGCACGATCCAGTCCGTCGCACGCGTCCGCAGCACCTCGCCCTCGCGCAGGAGACGGTCGCCGGGAGGGATCGGCGTGGCGCCGTCGGCAGCGACGTGGTTCGCGATCCAGAGGTCGAGCAGCCACGCAGGGATCCCCTGCTCGGCCGCGAGCGCCCGGCGCTCGGCGGCGGGCCGGTCGAGCTCCCTGAGCGGCTCGGTCAGGGTCGCGGGGCCGTCGAGATGCGCGTACGTGCAGCCGGTCCGGGCGATCACGACCGAGACGAGTCCGGCGTGGTCGGAGTGATGGTGGGTCGTGACGAGCAGCCCGATCTCCTCGGGCGCGACGCCGGCGAGGGCGAGCGCCGCCTCGAGCCCGGCCCACGCCGGCGGAAGCGAGGAGCCGCAGTCGACGAGGACGTGGTCCCGCTCCCGCGCGAGCAGGTAGCCGTTCACGCTCGGCGCGTGGGCGTAGGCGAGCGGGATGCGGAGCTGCCACAGCCCTGCGTCAATCTCGAACGCCCGCGCCTCCGACGGCGACCCCGCGCGGGCAGGGATCGGAACGAAGAGCGGCTCCGACAGCCTCGCCTCGGTCACGCCCCGCCGTCGCCGCCCGCGCCCCCGCCTCCGCCCTCGCCGTGCAGCAGGAGGGGAGTCAGCGACGTAAGCCAGACGATCCGGTGCTCGCTGATCGCCTCCTCGAAGCGGCCGAACCCCGAGATCGCGGCGAGCTCGGGCGTGTGCAGCGTATCGCGGCTCTCGACCTCGTAGACGGCCCAGTACCTCGGGAGCTCGCGGCCGCGAAGCTCGAACCGGCGCCCGGACACGAACCCCGGGCAGGCGACCACAGCCGGGAGATGGTCGGTGTCATACCAGTCGTTGAAGGCGGCCTCGACAGCCGGGTCGACGTTCACGCCGACCGCGAAGAACAGGTTCCCGACCTCAGTCATCCGGCATCGCCCTCCCTCGATGAGACTCCTTCCGACGCCTATTCTGCGCAGACCGGCCTGCCGTCAGCGCGCGAACCGCTTGGCCGAGCGCTCGCGCGCCCGCGCCGCCTCGACCTCGCGGTCGCGCGGCGGCGCCGCCGTCACCAGGTCAGCGAGCAGATGCGCAGTCACGTGCGCGACTTCCGCGACGGCCCGCTCGAAGACCGCCTCGTTC
>VGCB01000555.1 GCA_016870235.1 Actinomycetota bacterium
TGATGCCGCCGGCATTCCGGCCCGGCCGGCTCGCGCACCCCGCGCCGAAGGTGTTCGTCGCCGCCGTCCAGGAACGCATGACGGAGGTGGCGGGAGAAGTGGCCGACGGGATCCTGCTCCATCCGCTGATGACGGATCGGTACCTGCGCGAGACGATCCTCCCGGCGCTCGACCGGGGGCTCGCGCGGGCGGGACGCAGTCGCGGCGACGTCGAGGTGAGCCTCGCGCTCTTCGCCGTCAGCTCGGAGGCCGAGCGGGAGGACGTCCGCCGCCGGATCGCGTTCTACGCCTCGACCCCCGCCTACCGGGGCGTGCTCGAGACGCACGGGTGGGGCGAGGTCGGCGAGCGGCTCCACGAGCTCTCGCGCACGGACGGCTGGGACCGGATGCCCGCGGCCGTCACCGACGAGGTGCTCGAGGCGGTGGCCGTCTGCGGCGATGACGGCGCGGCTGCGGCCGAGGTCGCATGGGCGCGCTACGGGGACATCGTCGACCGCGTCAACATCCACCCGGGCGAGCGCCTCGACCTCGAGGAGCGCGCCGACGTGGTCGCGGCCTTCGCCGCGCTCGGGGCGCGCGTATGACCCGCCTCGACGGCAGGGTCGCGATCGTCTCCGGCGGCGGCAGCGGTCTCGGCCGCGAGATCGCGCTCGAGTACGCGGCGCTGGGCGCCTCGGTCGTCGTCTCCTCGAACGTCGAGGCCGAGATCGAGGCGGTGGCAGCCGAGTGCCGGCAGGCGGGCGGCGAGGCGATCGCCGTCGCCGCCGACGTCCGCTCGGAGACGGAGATGCAGGCCCTCATCGCGCACGCGGTCGAGGCCTACGGCGGCCTCGACGTGTTCGTGGCCGCGGCGGCCGTGGACATCGTCGACGTGCCCGGACCGGAGGGTCGTTACTTCCGGCGGCTCTCGCTCGAGCAGTGGACGAGCGTCATCGAGACGAACGTGACCGGTGTGTTCGTCGCCTTCCGCGCTGCTATCGAGCCGATGATCGAGCGCGGCGGCGGCTCGCTGATGAGCTTCTCCTCCGGCACCGTCCGCTTCCCGCCGCCCGGCCTCTCCGCCTACGTGAGCTCGAAGTTCGCGCTCGAGGGGCTCACGAAGGTGCTTGCCCAGGAGCTTGCCGCCGACGGGATCCGGGTCAACACGATCCAGCCCGGCGGCGTCACTGATACCGCGTTCCTGCCGGACTGGGTTCGCGAGTCGCCACCGGGACCGATGCACCAGCCGTCCGTCATCCGCGCCCTCGCCGCCTACCTCGCGAGCGACGAGTCGCGCCTGATCACCGGCCGCTCGCTCGTCGCCTGCGAGTTCAACAAGGAGCGGGGCCTCGAGCTCTGCCCGTGCGCGCGGTGCACGACGACCGATCCCGCGCTCGCGCTCGAGTGGCGCGGGGCGACCGCGCTGTAGGCGGCGTCAGCCCCGGTCGAACGCCGGCAGCACGTGCCGGCCGAGCATCTCGATCGTCCGCATGTGCGCCTCGTGCGTCATCCCCTCGATCCCGCAGCCGATCTCGGTGTACCCGAGCGTCTCCAGGCGCTTGAACTTCTCGATCAGGAAGTCGGGCGTCCCGATCATCACGTAGGGGGTCTTCTCCATGATGTGCTCGAGGTCGAGCATGTGCTCCTGCATCTCGCGGATGTTGCCCAGGTAGGCGTAGTCCGGCGAGGTGGGTGCGAGCTGCTCGTACCGCCCGCCGGGGCCGATGTTGATGTCGATGAAGAGAAGGGCCGTGTCGCGGGCGTCCGCCATCGCCGCCGCGGTCGTCTCGCCGCAGGCCACGCGCGTCGCGAAGAAGCTGAGCGACGGGTTCGCGACCGAGCCCGGGAGCGGCGCCGCCTTCCGGGCACCCTCCCAGTAGGCGGCGGCCGCCTCCTCCACGTACTGCCAGCCGACGATGCTGCCGCCGGTCATCCCGCCGAGCCCCAGCTCTCCCGCCGCCCCGTGGGTGGCGACGCTCGAGGCGGAGACGTGGATCGGCGGGTGCGGCTTCTGGATCGGCTTCGGCGTCAGCGTCCGCGGCTCGTAGCGCCAGTAGTGCCCTTCGTGGACGAAGGGATCCTCGGTGAACGCCTTCACGATCACCTCGAGCGACTCCCGCCAGATCTGCTTCGTCTCGGCCGGGTCGACGTGGAACGCCTTGATCGTGCTCAGGTTGTTCGAGCGCGCGGTGCCGAGCTCGACGCGGCCGTTCGAGAGGAGGTCGAGCGTGGCGATCCACTCCGCCACGCGAACCGGG
>VGCB01000556.1 GCA_016870235.1 Actinomycetota bacterium
CGGCGGGGGCCTGGCGGCCGGGATCGCGATCGCGCTGCGGGCGCTACGGCCGTCACTGCGGCTCGTCGGCGTCCAGGCGGCCGCGTGCGCGCCGTACGCGGGGCTGGCGCCGACCGGTCCGACGATCGCCGACGGGATTGCCGTGAAGCAGCCGGGCGCGCTCACGGCGCCGATCCTCCGGGAGCTCCTCGACGAGATCGTCATCGTGGACGACGAGGAGATCTCGCGCGCGATGCTGCTCCTGCTCGAGCGGGTGAAGCTCGTCGTCGAGGGCGCCGGCGCCGCGCCCGTGGCAGCGCTGCTGGCGGGTCGGGTGGAGGCGCCGGGATTCCGTGCAGCCGTCCTCGCCGGCGGCAACATCGACGCGACGACGCTGATCTCGGTCGTGCGCCACGGAATGACGGCGAGCGGCCGCCATCTCGTCGTCTCGGTCGTGATCCCGGATCGACCGGGACAGCTGTCGCGGATCCTCGCCGCCGTGGCCGCCGAGCGGGCCAACATCCTCGCCGTCACGCACCATCGCGAGGGCAGGTCGATCGGCGTCACGGAGACCGAGGCCGAGCTGACGCTCGAGACGCGAAACGACCAGCACGCGATGGACGTGCTGACGGCCCTCCGCGGCGAGGGCCTGCGCGTCGAGCGGATCAGCTGACGGCGGCCGGGGCCCCGGTCTCGACCGGGTGCCCCTCGGCGCGCCATGCGCCCATGCCGCCCGGCGTCACGGGTCGCGCGTCGAGACCGTGCGCGGCGAGGATCGACGCGGCGACGGCTGCCCGCGGGCCCGACTCGCAGATCGTCACGAGCGGCCGGTCGCGAGGCCGGTCGAAGATGGTGGCGAGTAGGTGGTACGGCACGTTCTCCGCGCCCGGGATGTGGCCCTCGGCATGCTCGTGGGGCTCGCGGACGTCGACGACGTCGACGGTGCCGGCCGCGACCAGCGCCGCGAGCTCGCCCGCGCTCGTTGCCTCCATTCGCCGTCGTCCGCCCCCGATCACGTAGCCGGGCGCCTGGAGCGCGACCGAGTGCAGCCCGGCGAGCGCGCGTCGCGCGTCTGCCGCCGAGGCGGCGACGACGCAGACCGGACGATCGGGATCGAGCGCGAACCCCGCGCGGGTCGCGAAGCTCGAGCCGGCGACGGGGACGTTGACCGCGCCCTCGTGGTGCCCCGCTGCGTAGTCGGCGAACGGGCGCACGTCGAGGATCTGCTGGCCGGCCGGGGGCGCCGCGAGCTCCTGCGCCTCCGGCGGCGCCGGACGGAAGGGGCCGTGATTCGCGGCGACGATGCGCACGAGATTCGGGGGCTTCGGCGCCTCGATCCCGGCCGAGACGCGCACGAACGCCTCGACGCTCGCGAGCTGCAACATGGGGTTGAAGCGGCGCTCGAAGCCGATCGTCGTCGAGGCCTTCGAGCTCATGCCTCGCCCACAGAGCGAGCCGGAGACGTGTCCGGGATAGACCTCGACGCCGTCGCCGAGCGCGACGAGGCGCTGGAGCGAGGCGTGGAGGCCGGTGGCGCCCTCGACGCCGCCGACGGCGAGGTCGGGACGCGCCGTGTCACCGACGAAGAGGGAGTCGCCCGTGAGCACGAGCCACGGCTCGTCGGCCCGGGTGTGGTCGACGACGGCAAAGCAGCAATGCTCCGGCCGGTGCCCGGGCGTGTGGAGGCAGCGGAGCGAGACCTGTCCGACGCGGATCTCGTCGCCGTCCTCGAGCGGGTCGTTTGGGTACGCGACCGCCGCGATCGGATGGATGCTGACGGGGATCCCGTGCTCGAGCGCGAGGCGGCCGTGGCCGGAGACGTGGTCGGCGTGCGTGTGGGTCTCGATGATGCGGACGATCCGGGCGCCATGTCGCTCGGCAGCGGCGAGCAGCGGCTCGATCTCGAGGTGCGGGTCGACGAGCACCACCTCGCCCGCGGCCTCGCAGCCGATGAGATACGACGCGCAGCCGAGATCCGGGTTGACGAGCTGCTCGAAGATCACCGGCCGAGCGTATCGGAGGCGGCGTCACGCGGCGCGGTCGGCCTGGGCGGGCCGCGACCGGCGCCGGCGCAGCAGATGGAGGCCGAGGAGAGAGCCGAGGACGACAACCAGGCCTGCTGCCGCGGCTGTGATTGCGCGGCCGACGTGCTGCTTCGGCGCCGCCTCACCGAGCGCGGGCAGGACCGTGAGTCGCGTCGTCGTCGGCACCGACGCACCGTCGTCGTACCCCTGCACGAGCTTCACCTCGTAGGTGCC
>VGCB01000557.1 GCA_016870235.1 Actinomycetota bacterium
AGCGCAGCCGCGGCCGAGGAGGTCGATCGCCGCCTGGAAGGCATGCGTTTGGAGCTCGAGGGCTCCGTGGCGGCATCGGTGGCAGCGCTCGGCGGTCGGCTCGAGGAGCTCGCCGGCGCAGTGAGCAGCGCAGCCGCGTCGGACGAGGTCGGTCGGCGGCTCGACGATCTCCGGCAGGAGCTCTCCGGGTCGGTCGCCGGCTCGGTGGACTCGCTGCGCGGCCGGCTCGAGGAGCTGGCGTCGTCGGTGAGCAGCGCTGCCGCGGCCGAGGAGGTCGATCGCCGCCTGGAAGGCATGCGTTTGGAGCTCGAGGGCTCCGTGGCGGCATCGGTGGCAGCGCTCGGCGGTCGGCTCGAGGAGCTCGCCGGTGCAGTGAGCAGCGCCGCGGCTGCCTCCGAGATCGAGCGGCGCCTGGAGGAGCTCCGGCGCGAGCTCGTCGCCGCGGTGGACGAGCGCGTCTCGACCGTCCGCTCCGAGGTTGCCGCACTCGGCGCCGTCGACCATTCCGGACGCCTCGCCGGCATCGATGCGCGCCTGGGCGACCTCGATCGCCGCGCGGCCGAGCTCGAGTCTGCGACCGCGGCGTCGATCGCCAGCGCGACCGCCGACGTCGCCGTCCGGCTCGCCGCGGAGATCGCGGAGCAGGCGGACGCACTCCGCGCGGCGCAGGCCGCAACCGACGCAGCCGTCGGCGCGCGCCTCGCCGCGATCGCCGAGGACCTGCGGGCCGAGATCGAGCAGGCCGTCTCGACGACGGCGTCGCGGGTGACCCAGCTCGAGGACGCGGCAGCCGCCGCTCCCGAGCCGGGCGTACTCGAGTCCCGGCTGGGCCGGCTCGAGAAGGCCGTCGCCGCCGCTGCGGACACGCGTGCGGTCGACAGGAGATTGGCCCGGCTGGAGAAGGGAATGGACGATCAGCAGCGGCTCGTGGAGGCGCAGTCGGCAGCCGTCGAGCGCGCCGTGCGGAAGGGCCTCGACCGGGTCGCCCGCGAGATCGCAGGCACGGGCGGGGCCTACCTCGGAGCGACCGAGTCCTTCCGCAAGGCGCTCGAGACCTTGGGTACCGCGCTCGATCCCACAGGCGTGGCGGCGGAGACGCCCGCCGGCGCGGCCGAGCCGAAGCGGAAGAAGGGCAAGAAGGACAAGCGGGAGAAGACCGCAAGGGCCGCCTCGCCCGCGACACCGGCGCTCGCCGACGAGGTCGCGGCCCCGTCCGCGTCCGACACATACGTGGCCTTCGTCCCGTCCGGTGAGGGCTACGGGCTGATCGAGCTCCAGGGCGCCGCGCCGCGACCCGGCGACTCGGCGGAGATCGCCGATCTCGGCACCCTGACGGTCACCCGAATCGGTCGCTCGCCGCTCCCGTTCGACGAGCGCCCCTGCGTCTACTTCGATCGCTCGTAGCGGCCGGCCCGCAGGGCCCGACCGCCCGAGCCCGCGCCCCGTCCAATCGCTGGAACGAGGGACGGGCGCGCGCTTTCGCAGCGCCGATATCCGTCCAGGATGCTCGCTGACGCGCCTCGGCTCATGATCGGCCCGCTCGGCCGTCCCGGTCGCGGCGCCGCCCCGGGGCAGTCCGCATGACCCCGTCCGCGATGGCGATCTCGGCTCGCACCGTCGGCGACGTCCTGCTCGAGCACGGGACGATCGACGCGGGGCAGCTCGAGCAGGCGATCAGCCGGCAGAAGGCGACCGGGCAGCCGCTCGGGCAGGTTCTCGTCGAGTCCGGGTTCATCTCGCGGCTCGATCTCGCGAGCGCCCTGGCCGAGCAGTGGTCGGATGCGCCGAATCTCGTGCCGATGGAGTACGAGCGCGGCGCCGGTCAGCAGCCCTTCAGCGAGACGATCTCGTTCGACGCCCCGACCGCCGCCGCTGGCGGCGACGCCGCGATCGGGGAGCTGCGCGCGTACCTGAAGATGCTCGCCGCGAAGCTCGACAGCCTCGAAGCGCGGTCTCCGGGCGTCCAGATGCTGCAGGAGCGGCTCGTCGAGCTGCGCCAGATGGTCACGGGGCTCGCCGACTGGGCCTCCGGGCCCGAGCTGCGGATCGCCGAGCTCGAGAGCCGGGAGAGCGATCTCCGCACGGAGCTCTCGGCCGTGTCGACCCGTCTCGACGACCTGATCGCGGGGCTGGAGCGCACGATCGAGAGCGTCGAGTCCCATGCGTCCGGCCTGGCGGAGTCGGTCGACGAGCTGACGGGCCGCGTCGACGCCGCGGCGGGTCGGGAGCAGCTCGAC
>VGCB01000558.1 GCA_016870235.1 Actinomycetota bacterium
CGGGCGAGCCGGTCGAGTTCCTCGCCACGACGCGCGACGCCGCTCACGGCTTCGGTGTCTACAAGGACGGCGTCCTCCTCTTCCAGGCTCAGGTGATCCCGGGCAAGACGCAGAAGGTCGTCCACACGTTCGACGAGGCCGGGACGTACGACGTCCTCTGCATGGAGTTCTGCGGCTTCGGCCACCACGACATGATCAGCACACTGGAGGTGACCGAGTCGTGATCTCGGACCACGACCGCGACGCGGCGCGCAAGCTGACGATCTCGTACGTCGTCTGGTCGACGATCGTCCTCGGCGCCACCGGCGTCCTCGGCCTCCTCATGCGCTGGAGCCAGGCGGTCCCGGGCTCCCGTATCGGCGACAACTTCTGGTACGCGATCATGACCGCCCATGGCCTCGGCTCGTTCGTCGGCTGGGGCGCGTTCGCCGTCATGGGCCTCGCCTGGTGGGTGCTCGCCGCAGTCGGCTTCCCGACCCGCGGCTTCGGCTACGCGATGGCGAGGCTGACCTGGTGGCTGATGATGATCGGCGTCGCCGGCGTCGTCGTCACCACGGTGATCATGCAGTTCGGCGCCTCCTGGGTCTTCCTGTACCCGCTCCCGTTCCACAGTGCGGGCGCCTGGGGCGCCTGGACGACCGGGCTCTTCTCGCTCTCCGTCCTCCTCGTCGGCCTCTCGATCGTGACGTGGTGCCTCGGCATCCTCCACACGGTCGTCAACCGCGAAGCGCTCCACGCGGTCAAGGCGGGGATCGGCAACCGCCTCGGCGTCGCCCTCGGCTGGGGCGCGCTCTGGCCGCGACGGTTCGCGACGAACCCGAAGCCCGTCCCTTACGCGGTGATCCCGCTGACGGTGATCGCGATCGACATGATCATCGCGACCCTGCCGCTCGCGGGCCTCCTGATCTGGCAGATCCTGCAGTCGGCCGGCTGGGTGGGCGAGACGAGCGCGCTCCTCGCCAAGAACATCCTCTGGTGGTTCGGGCACCCGGTCGTGTACCTCCTGCTCTTCCCGGCCGTGGCGGTCTACTACTTCCTGATCCCGCGCTACGCGGGCCGGCCGCTGGTCGCCGGTCACGTGATCGCCGTCGCCTGGACCGTCGCCGTGATCGCGAACGTCCTCGTCTGGGCGCACCACGTGTACCTCGACTACCCCGAGGGCTCGGTGCAGGCGCAGATCAACACCGCGATGCAGCCGATGACGTTCGCGCTCGTGCTGCCGTCGGCGCTGTCGCTCTACAGCCTCGCGTTCACGATCTACCGCTCGCGGTTCAAATGGACGGCCGCGTCGACAGCCCTCTTCCTCGGCCTCGTCGGCTGGCTCCTCGCCGGCCTCTCGGGGATCGTCAACGCCACGATCGCCCTCGACGTCGCCGTGCACAACACGCTCTGGATCGTCGGCCACTTCCACCACATGGCCCTGCTGAACATCGGGCTCCTGATCTTCGGCGCCATCTACGCGTTCCTGCCGGAGCTGACGGGGAAGGCGCTCTACAGCGAGCGCATGGCCTGGGTGCACGTCTGGACGACCTTCGGCGCAGGGACGGTGTTCTTCGCGCTCTGGCTCGTGCAGGGGCTCGACGGGGCGCCGCGACGCTTCGCGGTCCTGCCGGGCGAGTACGACGACATCACGCGCTGGTCGCTGCCCTTCGCGTTCATCCTCGGCCTCGTCCAGGTGCTCTTCTTCTGGAACGTCCTCCAGACGATCCGGGGCAAGGCGGGCGCGGCCTCGTTCGACGAGGCGGGCGTCCCGATCCCGGTGCAGTCGAAGACGCCGTGGTCGCTGCACGTCGCCGAGGGCTGGGCGATGCTCGCCGCCCTCGGCGTCGCGCTCGCCTTCGGTGTCGGCGGCTACTTCATCGGCAAGGGCGTCGCCGAAGGAGACGAGCCGGTGGCAACGGTGACGACCGGCGAGCCGACGGAGACCGGAGCGGCCCCCGCGGCCGGCGATCCCGCCGCCGGCGAGGCGGTCTTCGCGAGCGCCGGCTGCGGCGGCTGCCACGCCTTCGCACCGGCCGGCTCGTCCGGCACGGTCGGCCCGGCGCTCGACGGGACGGCCCTGACCGAGGCGCAGCTGCGCGACGTCATCGCGAACGGGCGGAACGCGATGCCGGCCTTCGCCGATCGGCTCGAGGAGGAGGACATCGCCGACGTCGCCGCCTTCGTCAAGCAGGCGAAGGGGTGACGTGACGGGCAGGCTTCCGGCGACGAACCCTCCCGTCGCTGGGAGCCGCG